>DATJDT010000618.1:0-7249 GCA_035497275.1 Pedobacter sp. | reverse complement strand
TTGAAAAAACTTTAGCAAGTGCATACCCAGAGAGTTTCGATCCTGCAGTGCCGCTTGACCTAGTTTTTTCTGGGGGAAAAAAGCTGACAGATGAAGTTTTAGTAGACCCTGCTAGTTCTTTAAAGGTAACGGCCGGAAAATTAGTGCTTTCGCCAACGAGAACTTATGCACCAGTTATTAAAAAGGTATTAGCGCAGCATCGTGCCGCTATCCATGGATTAGTACATTGTAGCGGTGGCGCACAAACAAAAGTGCTACACTTTATCAATGATGACATTCACGTAATCAAAGATAATTTGTTTCCCGTACCACCTTTATTTGAGCTTATCCATGAACAATCTGGCACCGCTTGGGAAGAGATGTATAAAGTATTTAACATGGGGCATAGAATGGAGCTCTATGTACCAGAAGCGATCGCCCAAAGTATCATCGATATTTCTAAAAGCTTTGATATCGATGCGAAAATTATTGGTCGCGTAGAATCTGGTAGTCAAAAACAAGTTACCATTCATAGCGACAAAGGTAATTTCGTCTATAATTAAGCAACAATGAACGCTACAGAAATAGGTTGGATAGGGCTTGGCAATATGGGAAACCCTATGTCGAAGCAGCTTATAAAAGCAGGTTTTCCATTAACGGTATATAATAGAGATCCTTCGAAAACCGAAGAATTAGTGGCACTTGGAGCAAAAACTGCCCTCAACCCCGCATTACTTCTCGACCAGGCTGCTGTTGTATTCCTCATGGTATCGGATGACGAAGCTGTTGCAGCCCTATTTCAGGGTGAAAGTGGCTTACTTAAATCAACATCCACCAACAAAATCGTTATCAATATGAGTACTATTTCTCCTGCAATTAGTAGAGAAATGGCTCTATTATGTAAAGAAAAGGGAAACCACTATCTGGATGCACCCGTTTCTGGGAGCGTAAGACAAGCCGAAGATGGGCAATTGGTTATTATGGTAGGCGGAGAGCAAGCAATTTATCAAAAAATTGAGGGCATTCTCGCTAATTTAGGTAAGATGAGTCTACGAGTTGGAGAAACTGGCGCAGGGAATACTGCTAAATTAGCCATTAACACCTTACTGGCTATACAGGCGCAAGGGCTTGCAGAAACAATGACATTTGCAAAAAATAATGGTATTGAAAAAACTGATCTGATTAATTTGATCAATAATAGCGCAATTGGAAATGTATTTCTCAAGATCAAAGGCGATGCTATTATTAACCAGAACTTCAAAGCTGTATTTGCCCTTAAACATATTGCTAAAGATTTAAGGCTAGCAAAGGCAGAGGGTATTAATTCGCCTTTGGCAAATACTGCCTATCAAAGCTTTCAAGCAGCAGCACTTACAATGGGAGATGATGACATTATTGCCATCGCAAATCACATTTCTTAGCTTTAGATTAAGTTTCTGGTTATTTTTCCCTTGATAATAAACATGGAGGTGATATTCTTTTTTTCAATGACCGTATCGCCCCTAAAGTTCGGATTCGACGAACGTAAAATCAACTTGCTTGGGTCTTGATGTTCATGAACATTTTTGATACTTCTAATACCATTTGTAGTTGCGTCAGTCATAATTACATAGGCCTCTCCCCATTGCAAAACATCAAAATTAGTGATGGTCTTTACGGCGATAATTTCACCGGATGCATATCTTGGATACATGCTATCACCAAACACTGGTAAATAGGCAGTACAATCATTAAATGGCTTATAATTCACCAAATATTCAACCTCCTCTTCTTTCATCAATAAATCTTCCAATCGCAAATCACTGAGGCTAATGTCATAATAAGGCACTCCTTCTTTTGTATCACCTACCACTAGAGCTTTCTTTAAAATAGGTTCGCCAATACCGTCCGTTAGCCATTCTCTATTTACATGGAAGACGTATTCGAGTCTATCCTTAATCGCATTAGACACGCCCATACCATCCTTACTTCGCAAAACATCAGATAATGACCCTGCCTTAATTTTAAGCGCTTCAGCAAAATCATTTTGCGTTTTAAAATGGAGTTTATCCATAATAATTTTTAATCGTTGATTTTCAGTCATTTATGAAATGTTGATAAGATGCTCTAAATTAATTAAGAATGCCTTTAACAAAACGATAAGTTTGTAAGGCAATGCAAGGTATTAAATTCATCACAATTAACATCAAATATTATGGAAACCACAACTACTGAAAGAAAAACAAATGAAGAAACTTTCCTCCATTTAATTTACGATTTTTTTGACTGTCGAACACTACCAGCGCACATGATCTTTTTGGATTATTGGTTGGAAAAAGCATTAATTAATAAACAACATAAAAAATACTTAAACGCAAAAGATATAACCTTTTTCTCTACTAAATTTCTAGCATTATTAGGTTTTTGCCATAAAATACATACCAAAGAAACTAAAAATTCAATTTACTTTGAAGAATCGATAAAAATCCCCGATGGCTATATCCTTAAGGAACAGCAACTGCTACTTCTTTATCCAAATTATTTGCGCACAAGAGAAATTTGCAATCCCCTACTCGCTTTTCAAAGTATCTTCAAGAATTGCACGCTTGATTTTTACACCACTTCAATAAATATTTGGGCTAATGAGATTATAGCAGAAAAATCTAAAAGACATATCCTGCAAACCTACTTCAGCTTAAAAAGAATGATGGAGGCTTGTTGGCTTATCCACGAGCGTTCCGTTAGTAAAAACAGCTATCAGTATATATTAAATGCAGTTAATCCAACGCATGATTTTGCCCTTAGCTGTCCTTTATTGCTCACCGATGAATATCTTGGCAACCCATATTTAATGGTGGAAGAGTTTTTTAGTTTTGCGAGCATTGATGAATACAAAGAAGATCTTACAAAATGGTTTAAGATGGCGTTAAACAACCAAGAAAGTTATGAAAATGCAAACGACCTTTTGTTTATCCATAATCAAATGCTTCAGCTCATTCATGCAGGCTATTTAATTGGCATACTTCGTTTAACTTACCTTCCAAAAACCAACTACACAACACAACACGAAACATTTGGCCATTGGCTTATAGCCCGAATGGAAACTATTTCAACAGCAAACGGCATTAGTTATGGTAATCCCGTACAACTTTTATCTCCTCATTTCAAAGAGAACCCAATCGATTACTGCATTGAAAAGCTAACTATCGATCATATTATCAAAATAAGGTATGGATTAAAAGAATGGCTAGAAGCGGCGTTAAGTAAAAACAGCAATATCACAAACCTAGATCATATTTATATTTTCGATCAATTTGAAGAACTTCAAAAAATAATGGAAGCCCTCTTCTTACTGATTATTCAACCTACTAGAGCTAATTCAAATATCAATTAAACTTCACTCATATGCAAACTCATACCTATTTCAACGCTATTGATTTAGCAAAACAAAAAACACATTGTGAGTACCAATTAAGCAATTTCTTCAAATACTATCCACTTGAATTCATTGAGGAAAAAATCTCCAAGCTCTTCGAATCCGAGATACCTTTTGATGTAGAATACCTGTCAAATACAAACTATCTATTTTATGAAGAATTAAACTTGATGTTAAAAAATTGCGAACTTTTATTCAATCACAAAATTGAAGACACCTCGCAACAGTTGGATTCGAATCATAAAAACATAACCGCCTTAATTTCATTTATTAGCGAGGTTATTCCTGTATCTTATATATTCTGTTCGCATATCTCCACGCAAAGAACTGATTTAATTATCGTAACCGATCAATATAAATATAAAGCTTTTGATGAAATCTATACGCTCTTAGATTTTGCTGTTTTAGGACATAAGAACATTAATTGCACAGTATATGCATATGGAGCAATGAACAACTTTTTATTAAAAGGGCACCTTTATTTTTCCGCAATCTGTACGCCAGAAAATTGTTTGTATCAAAGTATTCCAAGTTTTAGCCTGCCACAACTTAATCAATCAAAATGCCACGAATTAATCAATCAATCATCGGCCATGTTTAACCAGAATATACATAAAGCTATGACATTCTTCAATGGCGCCCGTCAATTTGCAAATGAAAGTGAAAGTGCTATTTCAGCATTTATGCTGCAACAAGCTTGCGAGCTCACCTACCGAAGCTTGTTATTATCATTAAGGGGAAAAGACATCAAATGTCATGATTTGGTTGTATTAAGGAAACATGTAAGTCATTTTGCACCTGCCATAGTTGGTGCTTTTAACGAAGATGAGGCTACGGAATTAAATATGTTAACTTCAATTCAAGAGGCCTACATTAATTCTAGATACAACCATGCCTACAAAATAACAATGGAACACCTTACTAGATCAATTTCAGCTGCAAATAATTTAATTCAATCTGTTCAAGAGATTTTCAATTACCATTGTCAAAAAGTAAAATTACAAGTCATCCCTTAAAGCTGATGGCTCATTTTTGCTGTTAAACCACTTTCGAAAGCGCGCAGCTTTGTCTTTGCTTACCGTTGTTGAAATTCCTTTAATCGTTAATTTCAACTCAATCTTTCCAAAGGTTCCCGGCCTAAATTTTTCAATAATATCTTTATGTATGATTTGAGTTCTAGTAACAGTAAAGAACTGATGAGATTTTAAAATATGATTAGCTTCCTTAAGGGATAGATCCAAAATATATTTCTCACCATTAAATGTAATTACCCAATTTATTCGTTCGCTTTGATAAACCATTGCGACTTCAGTTAAGTTAATCCGCACATAATAACCTCTGTGATAAACTAAAAATTTATCATCAAACAATCTTTCATTGGCCCGTTTGGCGTTAGCAATCGAAAACTGCTTATCTAAGGAAATTGCAATATAAATCCCATTGAGAAAATATAAAATGAAAACAACAATAGAGAATTCCTTTAACAGAAAATTAATTTGAATTGCATGACCATTTATCCAATTATCATAACTCATTGCTAAAATAAGCATTCCACTTAATGGCAATAAAAATCCAAACAAGAATTGCTTGATTAATCGCTTCAAATAATTGTTTAGGATAGGTTCGTGCTTATCCAAATAGCTGGTAACTTCTCTAATGAACCAGCATAAAATTAATAGTAGTATAAATAAGCAAATAAATGGTTTTCGATTATGCCCAAAAAATGCCGTTGGGTTTCTAATGGAAATTAAGAGATGTGTGCAAAATAACATTGCAGGTATCCAGCATGCTAAGTTAAAAATTGTAGCAGAGGTACTCGTCTTAAAGAGTTTCAAATTAATATAGGTATTCATAGCCAGCTAAATAATTTAGAACTCAAAGAAGCACATTTCAAATGGCTATGAATACCGTATAAATACCCTTTTCTTAAAGAACTACTCCGCTTCAGCGACAAATTTATCCGCTTCGATAAAATAGACTGATTTTTGCCTTAATAAGCTATCATTTAGCACTAGTTTGAGTGCATTAATAAAACATATCAAATGCGAACTAACAATCTTTATAAGTATCTATGTAATACACTTTCGGTCAATGAGCCCGCTTTAAGTCTTATTTTATCACAACAGGCTAGAAGAATTAGTTATCGCAAAAATGAAGTGATTGATTCAAAAGGTAAAATACCGATGCAGTTATCATTTTTAGAAAAAGGAAATGCTCTTGCGCTTTCTCGTTCAAAACCCAGTCGACAGGTTATGCGCTTTTGGAGTGCTAATGACCTTATTTGTTCCATTGGCTTCTTTAACAACCTGCCATCGGCACAAAGCATTATTGCAATGGATGATTGCGAGATTATTGCTTTAAGTTATCGTCAGATCTTAAAATTTCTGACCGATTTCCCGACAGGTTATTCAATTATAAACAGTATGCTGAAAGCAGAAATTGAGCTAGTAATGTTAAATATTAAAAGTTTCGAACAAAATGAAATGCCTCAACAACATGAGGCATTTTTGCAAGCATTAGCAATTTCTTTTGATGAATGAGCGCAGTATTTTGCTATTAGTTTAGCTTATTTTTTCTTTAAATAGGCCAATGGTACGCTGCCAAGCTAGTTTTGCAGCTGCTTCGTTGTATCTAGTGGGAGATGAATCGTTGTTGAATGCATGGTTTACACCCTCGTAAATAAACAGCTTGTAATCGATCTTGTTTTCCTTCAATGCTTGCTCATACGCAGGTATACCCGCATTAATTCGCTCATCTAATCCCCCATAGTGCAACATCACACTTGCTTTGATCTTCGATACTTCTTCAGCCTTGGCTTGTGCACCATAATAGGCCACGGCAGCTAACAGCTTAGGATCATTTACAGCTAATTTATTTGCCAATCCCCCACCCCAACAAAAACCAATACAAGCAGTCTTTCCGTTACCATCTTTAAGCGTTCTTAAATATTCGAGAGCCTTCAAATAGTTTTGCATATTTTTCGAGGGATCTAATTTACCAATCAATTCACGTCCCTTATCTTCATCAGCCGGAGTGCCGCCAAGAGGCGATAAGGCATCTACTCCTAAAGCAATAAATCCTTCAGCCGCCACCCTTTTTGTCACCTCTATAATGTGCGGCGTTAAACCTCTATTTTCGTGGATAACCACAACACAACCTAATTTCTTCTTGCCTTTTGGCTTAGCTAAAACTGCCTTCATTTCACCATCAACCCCGGCAAAAGTAACCTGATCAATCTCAAGGTCATCGGTATTAACTGAAGCAGCTGCAGCGTAATTACTTTCTAATAACGGTAAAAAAGTTAATGCCATTGCGGTACCGCCTGTTAAAATGGCCAATTTCTTCATAAAGGTATTGCGACTAATTTCGCTGTGCGTATATGAGTCGTAAAGATTGATGATTTTCTGATCCATATTTTAGTATTTAGTTCTTGAATTTACGACTTACAAATTGATAAGGGTAATTGTAAGCGAAATTTTGCGTAAACAAAAAACCCGCTAGCAAAAGCTAGCGGGTTTACTAATTGAAAGATATAATTAAAATATATATCTTAAACCTAATTGAATGCTATAAGTACTTGTTGGGCTAATTAAATCCTGGAAAGGATTAGTAACCAATTCACTACTCACATTTTGCAATCTATAAGTTGGTTTATTATTTGCATCAATGCTTCTATAGGTTAATGGATTGTTTAATACTGTACGTTGGTAAGTACCCCAATTTTTATTAATTAAGTTACCGGCATTAGTGATATCTGCAGTAAATTGTAACGTTTGTTTTTGAGCATTCTTACCTGTATTGATAAAAATATCTTGCATTAAGCGCACATCTACTTTATTCAACCATGGCAATAAT
>DATJDT010000617.1:0-2830 GCA_035497275.1 Pedobacter sp. | reverse complement strand
CTGGGAAATTTGCCAACCACTTTGGTGCATCAATGCATTTATTTGCCGGTGCAAAGCAAGTGATCATTTCTGCCCCAGCTAGCGACAAAGAAATCCCAATGGTAGTAATCGGTGTGAATGATCATATTGTTGATTTGAAAGCCAAGATTCTTTCTAATGCTTCTTGTACTACAAATAATGTTGCGCCAATGGTAAAAATCCTTGACGATAATTGGGGAATAAAGGATGGTTATATTACTACGGTTCACTCTATTACTGGCGATCAGAGTTTGCATGATACGCCTCATAAAGACTTAAGACGAGCTCGAGCGGCTTCTTCGTCGATTATCCCTACTAGTACAGGTGCCGCAAAAGCAATTACCCATATTTTCCCTCATTTAGCTGGTAAACTTGGAGGGGCAGGTATCCGCGTCCCTGTTTTAAATGGTTCGCTAACAGATTTTACCTGTATCCTTAAGAATAAAGCTAGTATAGAAGAAATAAACGGAGTTTTTAAAAAGGAAGCCGAAGGGAAAATGCGTTCCATTGTGGAATATACTACAGATCCAATCGTTTCAGTTGATATTATAAATAATCCACATTCATGTATCTTCGATGCTCAATTAACCTCAGTGGTTGGTGATTTAGTGAAAGTAGTAGGCTGGTATGATAACGAATCTGGTTACTCAAATAGGCTAGTAGATTTAGTGGAAAAAATTGTCCATATCAATGATTAAGTTCATCTCTTCACAAGAAACATTACCACTTAGAAGTAAAATACTAAGGAATAATTTGCCTTTGTCGGCATGTGTTTTTCCTACGGATGAAATTGAAGGTGCGTTTCATCTAGGTTGTTTTTTGAATGAACAGTTGATTTCGGTAGCTTCTTTTTTTCCTAAACAATATCAAAATAGGCAAGGAGTTGGTTATCAACTGCGTGGCATGGCCACTGACCTGGATTTTGCAGGAAAAGGTTGTGGATCAAGGCTAATTGATTTTGCGATAAACGAACTTAATTCCTTAAAAGCAGTATATTTATGGTGTAATGCAAGAAGTAGTGCCATCGAATTCTATCAAAAGAAGGGATTTGAATTGATATCTTCTGAATTTGAAATAGAAGGTGTTGGGCCACATTATGAAATGATTCTAAAACTTAAATAAAATATGAACACAGTAGATCAATATAATTTTAAAGATAAAAAAGCATTAATTAGGGTTGATTTTAATGTGCCATTGGATAAAGACTTTAATATAACGGATGATAAGAGAATGCGCGCAGCATTGCCTACTATTCAAAAAGTACTTAAAGATGGTGGCTCAGTAATTTTAATGTCCCATTTAGGTCGCCCAAAAGGCGGTCCTGACGAAAAATATTCTTTAAAGCATATTTTAGGAGATTTGTCAAGAATGCTTGATCTAACTGTAAAATTTGCAGAAGATTGTGTTGGTGAAGATGCTGAAAACAAGGCTAGAAATCTATTTCCCGGAGATGTGTTGTTGTTAGAGAACCTTCGCTTTCATGCTGAGGAAGAAAAGGGAGATCTTCAATTTGCCGAAGCATTATCGAAATTAGGTGATGTATACGTAAATGATGCGTTTGGAACTGCACATCGTGCACATGCATCGACAACCATTGTAGCGCAATTTTTTAAAGACGCAAAATATTTTGGCTATCTGATGGGTGAGGAGCTAAAAAATGCAGAAAAAGTAAATCATGGTGCCGAAAAACCTTTTACCGCAATTATGGGGGGGGCTAAAATATCAGATAAGATCTTATTGATAGAAAGTTTATTGGATAAAGTTGATAACCTAATTATAGGTGGTGGAATGGCTTATACTTTTGCAAAAGCCCAGGGTGGAAAGATAGGGACTTCATTATTGGAAGAAGATAGAATGACTTTGTGTTTAGAGTTGTTAGAGAAAGCAAAAGCAAAAGGCGTTAATTTGGTGCTTCCTGTAGATACGGTAATTGCCGATAAATTTGATAATAATGCAAGTAAAGACAGTGTAAATACTGGTGAAATTCCAGACAACTGGATGGGTTTAGATATCGGTCCTAAAACAATAGCACTATTTACTTCTGTGATTAAAAATTCAAAAACACTATTATGGAATGGTCCGATGGGTGTTTTTGAAATGGAAAATTTTGAGCAGGGAACCAAAGCTATTGCCCAAGCAGTGGTTGAAGCTACAAAAAACGGAGCTTTTTCGTTAATTGGTGGTGGTGATTCTGCTGCTGCTATTGCAAAATTCGGCATGGAAGATTCGGTTAGTTATGTGTCGACCGGAGGCGGTGCCTTACTTGAATACATGGAAGGTAAAGAATTGCCAGGTGTAAAGGCAATCCAAGCATCATAAAGCGAATAATACGTTGATTTTAAGAAAGGTAATACTTTGGCAAGCTTTAAAAATTTGCTAAAAGTATTACCTTTTTGTTATATTGGGTATCTCATAACTCCGGGTATAATTACTCTTCGGTTACGGTTGATAACAGCCATGCATTCGCTGTGCAATGGCCGTGCAAGCACAATTATTTTTCGTTGAGATTGAACAGTGAACGAGCAAATCTACAGCTACTCCTAAATCTTAGTTTGCAGCTCAATAAATTGAAACCTATTATTATTCTTGCTCAATTTTCGACGCAAAAAGTCAAAATGGAGCGCTATAAATCTCTTAAATTGGCTCCAATAGAGATGAAAATGTAAAAAAATCCTTTAACTATCCACTTTATACCACCCTCTTAATCAGGTAAAAACGTCAAAAAAAGACCTGAAATAGGAGTTTTAGATATGTTGAAAACTTTTTTGTGGTAAGAAGTGGTAAATTGTGGTAGAAGTATTTATTTTTACAC
>DATJDT010000616.1:0-4859 GCA_035497275.1 Pedobacter sp. | reverse complement strand
TAGGGTGATGAACGACCTTAAAAATCCAACTAAATCCATTAATGCAGCAGCAGAGTTAAGTATCAAAACGATACAGCCTAATGGAAGTTGGAAAGACATCTCCTATAACGATAAAACAATTGCAGGCTGGCTGCCTAAGGAGCACTTAACCAATTTAGCAAACCTAGTTCAAACTTACACAGAAAAAACAAGCCCTAATTATGGGGATGAAAAGCTGTTGGGGCAAATCACCAAGGCATTTCAATATTGGTATGATAAAGACCCTAAAAGTAAAAATTGGTGGCATAATGAAATTGCCACGCCTCAAGCATTAGGCGAAATGCTCATTATGATGCGTTATGGGAAACAACCATTGAATCCTAAATTAGAGCAGAAGCTGATTGAAAGAATGAAACGTGGAGATATTAGCAAACAAGCAGGAGCTAATAAAACAGATATTGCCTTGCATTATTTTTACCGTGCCCTACTCACCAACGACGATACGTTACTCAAATTTTCTATAACTCAGTTGTTCGAACCTATTAAAATTGTTTCCAATAAGGAAGGTATACAGGTTGATTATTCTTATTTGCAGCATGGTCCTCAACTCCAAATATCTAGTTATGGATTGGTTTTTATTACTGGAGTGATGAAAATGGCTAGCTATGTTATGGGAACTTCTTATGCTTTAGATGAAAAAAAACTAGCTTTATTCTCAAAATATTACCGCGATAGCTACTTGAGGTCAATACGTGGAAGTTATACTGATTTTAGCGTTGAAGGTAGAGGTATTAGCAGACCTAATATCCTGAATAAAAAGGGCGAACGGAACAGGCTTTTAACAGCACAATTGTTAGATATCCAAAATTCTGCCGATTGGAATGCCGCTATCGCAAGAACAGAAAATAAAGTAGACCCCGGATATAAGATATTACCCTACCATCGCCAGTTCTGGATTGGCGATTATGTTCAACACAGTAGAAGTACCTATGCCTTTAATGTGCGTATGGTAAGCACGAGAACAAAACATACCGAATCGGGTAACAATGAGAACCTTTTGGGTAGGTACCTCGCTGATGGGGCTACCAATATCCAGTTGCGTGGACCAGAGTACTATAATATCATGCCTATTTGGGAGTGGGATAAAATTCCTGGAGTTACCAGTAGAGATTATAAAGTTGACCGTCCCATAACTCAATTTTGGGGAGTGATGGGTAATAATGATTTTGCAGGGGGGGTGTCAGACGGTGTTTATGGTGCAAGTGGCTATGCAATGAATTATGATAGCCTGCAAGCAAAAAAAGCATGGTTCTTTTTTGATCAAGAAGTTGTTTGCCTAGGTGCAGGCATTAGCAGCAATGCCACCGAGCCAATAACAACTACTATTAACCAATGCTGGTTAAATGGTGACGTACTCACTTCCGCTAATAAAAATATTGATAAAGGAAGTGTGTTAACATTTAAAGATAAAAGTGCTACATGGATACTGCATGATGGGGTAGGTTATTACTTTCCACAAGTAACAGATTTAACCCTCAGCACCGAAACTCAGAAAGGTACTTGGTATCAGATTAATAATTCATTTTCAAAGAAGGAAGTATCGGGCGATGTTTTTAAACTATGGCTAAATCATGGGAGTAAGCCAGAGAAGGCAAAATATACCTATATAGTGTTGCCAGGGGCTAACGCTAACGAGTTGAAAAATTTTAAAACTTCAGACCTTCAGGTTGTTGCCAATACCGAAGAAGTTCAAGCCGTTTATCATAAGTCGCTGGATATGCTCCAAGCAATTTTTTATCAACCAGGTTCGATCTTAGTAGCCGACATGGAGATTAATACAGATAAACCCTGTGCCCTATTGGTAAGAAATTTAAAGGGAAGTCAAGTTTGGTCAATCGCCGATCCCTTACATAAAGAGCGCGAAATTAATTTGAGTATAAAGGATTTAAAAACTGGAAAGATAAAGAGCTTAAAAGCTCAACTTCCACAACAAGAATTTGCGGGCTCAACAGTTTCAATCCGATAATCTTTTTTGAAGAAACTGTTAATAATCGCCTTAAAAGGTATTGTTAACTAATTGTTACCCCTATATAGATTAATCATTATCCCTTATTTCGATTACTAACTTCGCAAATTTGCTAATAGTAATCCATAAGTAATGATTACCAGAAACCAAATTTAAACGAATTAAGTATGAAAAAGAGTATGAAAAAAATTCACCTTTTTTTAATGTGCATGATCTTTACTTTAAGTGCCTTTTCACAAACCCGCAAGGTTGAAGGTAAGGTAACAGAGCAAGGGTCGGGCGATCCCATGGTAGGGGTGAGCGTACTGATAAAGGGAACAAAGACTGGTGGTACAACCGACAAAGATGGCCACTATGCTGTGCAGGTTTCTTCAAAGGAAAGCAGCACGCTTGTTTTTAGTTACATCGGCTACCTGCAAAAAGAAATTGTTGTAGGAGATAAGACCACAATTGACGTTACACTTGCCGAGGATAGCAAATTGCTAAATGATGTGGTGGTAATTGGTTATGGAACCAGTAAGAAGGCCGACCTAGTAAGTTCAATCGGTCAGGTTGATATGAAAGATTTGACAAAAGCACCGGTTCGCTCCATCGACGAGTCATTGGCGGGCCGTGTAGCAGGTGTACAAGTAACCTCTTCAGACGGTCAACCTGGTTCGGCTGTAGATATTGTTATTAGAGGAGCCAATTCAGTTACCCAAAATAATAATCCACTTTATGTAGTTGATGGTTTTCCGATAGAAGGTTTTAACCTTAATACATTTAACCCCAATGATCTTGAATCTATCGATGTTTTAAAGGATGCCTCTGCAACCGCCATTTATGGTGCAAGAGGGGCAAACGGGGTAATCATGATCACTACAAAGCAGGGGAAAATGGGAGCACCAGTTATTTCATTGAACTCCACAGTGAGTTTTGACAACAATATCAGGACCATGGAATTGATGGATCCTTACAATTTTGTGAAATTCCAGTTGGAAAGCACCCCGGGCCTACCTGGTACTGCGCTAGCTCCAACACCAACTTTTACATTACTTACAAGACCTGGTAAAACATTGGAAGATTATAGGAATTATCCTGCTACCGATTGGCAGTCGCCTTTTTTCCAAACAGGCGTTAGACAGGATTATTCTTTAGCCATTAGAGGTGGAACTGATAAAACTACTTATTCAATCTCGGGGAACTTGAATGATCAAAAGGGTACGGTTATCAATACCAATTACAAAAGATATCAAGGTGCCATTAAATTGGATCAAGCCTTGAATAAAACAATGAAAGTAGGTGTTAGTGCTGATTATGCTTATTTACTACGTTCTGGAGCTTCACTTGTGGTAGGTAGCGGTGGAGGTACCTCGAACAAAATTCTATATAGTGTGTGGGGCTACAATCCATTAAGTGCATATACGGAGGAAGAGGGACTTGATGAAACAACTCCAACTGGTGTCGATTATAAATATAATCCCATCCTCAACCAGCTTAACATGGTTCGCGATAACAAGACCCATAATTTAAAAGTAAATGGTTACTTCGACTATGCTATTGTTCCAAGTTTAAAATTAAGAATCACAGGCGGGATTAATAATGCAAGAGTAATTAATGAAGAGTTTAACAACTCAAAAACTTATTTGGGTAATCCACAAACTGTATCTGGTAATGCAAATGGGGTACATGGTTCTATTTCTGAGGCTAGTACTAATAACTGGTCAAATGAAAATACCCTTACCTGGACAAAAACTTATCACAAAAACCATAACTTAAATGTTTTGGCGGGCTTTTCAGCACAAGGAAATACAACAAGTGTCTTTGGTTTTGGTGCCATTAAACTTCCAAATGAAAAATTAGGGTTAAGTGGCTTGAATGAGGGTGAGGTGAGACCTGTTACAACAGCAGGGAGCTCGCTATGGAGCTTGGCTTCTTTTTATGGAAGGGCGAAATACAATTATCAATCTAAATACTACATAGAAGCTTCTTATCGTGCAGATGGATCCTCTAAGTTTGCGCCAAACAGTAAATGGGGCTATTTTCCAGCGGTTGGGGCCTCGTGGCGTTTCATTAACGAGGATTTTCTTAAAAACAGTAATATTTTGTCTGATGGTAAAATCAGAGCTAGTTTTGGTAAAACTGGTAACAATAGGGTAAACGATTTTGCTTACCTTTCATCAAATGATGTAGTACCTGGAAATTCATACCCATGGAACGACACGTATACAAGTAGTATCTACCCAACTTCCCTTGGCAATCCGTTGGTAAAATGGGAAACTACAGATACCTATGATGCTGGTTTAGATTTATCATTCTTAAAAAATAGAATCACTTTAACAGCTGATGTTTACAAGAAGAATACGAAAGATCTTTTATTAAGAGCAAGTTTGCCAACGTCAACGGGTTACACTACCGCATTTAAGAATATTGGAGCAGTAGCAAACCGTGGCTTGGAGCTAACTTTGAGCACCATCAATGTAAGTAGCAAGAATTTCCAATGGAGCAGCAATTTTAATATTTCTTTCAATAGAAATAAAGTTTTAGCTCTTGCAGAAGATCAGCAAACACTTCTTTCTTCAACGCCTTATGACTATTCTTATGCGAGCATTCCTTCTTATATTGCCAAGATTGGTCAGCCCCTAGGCTTAATGTATGGCTATATCTGGGATGGGAATTATCAACTGAATGATTTTACGCAAACATCTACAGGAGAGTATCTATTAAAAGACAATGTCCCATCTAACGGAAATGTTCGTCAGAACATCCAACCAGGTGATATTAAATATAGAGATATTAATGGCGATGGTGTAGTAAATATCAATGACTATACCGTTATAGGAAAGAGTTTGCCAACTCATATCGGTGGTTTTTC
>DATJDT010000615.1:0-1824 GCA_035497275.1 Pedobacter sp. | reverse complement strand
AGTTGAAAACAATACTTTCGATTTATATGGGCAGTTTTCTTTTGCCTGTCCGGGATTATTAGGTAGTAGAGAACAGTTTAAACAGTTGTATTCGGTTCCGATTGATCAATTTAAGGACCGTAAACGAGCAGATGAGCTGCATAAGCGAATTAATCCTTTTTTGTTAAGGCGAACAAAAGAACAGGTAGCAACTGAACTACCTGATAAAACAGAAATGGTTATTTACTGTGAGATGGGTGAACAACAACGGGAAATTTATGAAAGTTGCAGGACCGAAATCAGGGACTATATTATGGGTACTGCTGAAGATGAATTGACCAAAAGTAGCATGCATGTATTGCAAGGTATTACTAAACTAAGGCAAATCTGCGATTCACCTGCTATACTTAGCAAAGAGAAATATTATGGCAATGCATCCGCGAAGATGGATGTATTGATGGAACAGATTGAAAGTAAATCCCCTTTTCATAAAATTTTAGTCTTTTCGCAATTTGTGAGCATGTTAGCTTTGATTAAAGCTGAATTGGAATCTAGAAACATACCGTTTGCCTATTTAACTGGTCAGACAAAAGATCGCGCTGCTGTAGTTAACTCCTTCCAAAACGACTCATCACTTCGAGTATTTTTAATTAGTTTAAAGGCAGGAGGGGTAGGGCTCAATCTTACTCAAGCTGATTATGTGTACCTCATTGATCCTTGGTGGAATCCGGCAGTAGAAAACCAAGCTATTGATAGAACGTATCGTATAGGGCAACATAAAAATGTAATGGCAGTGCGCCTAATTTGTCCCGATACAGTTGAAGAAAAAATCATGTTGATGCAGGATGCAAAAAAGGGAGTTGCAAGCGATCTCATTAAAACAGAAGCCTCCATTTTTAAAGCGTTAACTAAGAAAGATCTGCTGGAATTGATATAGGAGTTAAAAACAAAACACTTATCGTCAATGTTCTTTAACTAAAATGCAAATTTTATGGAAGAGGACGAGGAAATAAAGGCCCCATTGGCAATTAAAGAAAGCGATATTGTTGGAGAACAAATTATTTTTGACATCCCCATTAAACAAAAACTGGCCCATGTTATCGTGATCAAAAGTGGCTCTTATTACCATATTAATTTAGATGGTGAAGACATAGGTAGTTTTCACAAAGGTAATGATGGGAAAATTAGTCGGCATGAACAACCTAAAGGTGCCCATACCGACGTTGAAGATTATTTTAAACCCATTGAAGCAAAATTGGAGGAGCTCAATAAGTAGACTTACGAAGTCAGCCGAGCCCGTGCCTGCGCCGACTTCGTAGGTCTTATTTTAAAGGCTTGTACCTTCAGATACGTCATTGTTATTGATGCCTTTTTTATTTTTCTTAATCGCGTCCTTTAATTTACCGAAGCGATAATTTAAACTCGTTGTGAAGTTTCTTTGGTAATTTTGGTTATAAGTTTCTTGTGTAAAATTAGGGCCATTGGTAAAGTTTATCGCTTCTCTATATTTGTTGAAGACATTATTAGCTGCAAGCGCAAGCGTAAGCTTACCATTAAGCAAATCTTTATTAACACTAAATGAAGACGTTAGGAATGAGTTTGTTGATCCTTGGATCGAAAGATTTGGTCCATTATAATTCATGCTAGCAGTACCCTGCCAAGTTTTGCTTGGACGATAGGTAACAGCAGTGAACGCTTTCCTCATTAAACCTTCCTTTTTGATCAATACAGCATTAATTTCACCTTTAACTTTACCGTACATAGCTTGTACACCAAGTTGTGCCCTAAGCTTACTATTAAACGGATAATTTATATTCACATTGGCGCCCATGAGCGAACCAGTTC
>DATJDT010000614.1:0-7585 GCA_035497275.1 Pedobacter sp. | reverse complement strand
AAGAAAAATCTTAATAGATTGATTTTGAACTTTTTTATTTAATCCGGCGCACTTACATTTGCGCCGGAGAGATGGCAGAGCGGTCGAATGCGGCGGTCTTGAAAACCGTTGACTGTCAAAGGTCCGGGGGTTCGAATCCCTCGCTTTCCGCAACACATAAAGGTAATTAGCTGTAAAATAGTTAGTTACCTTTCTTTTTTTACCGAGGGGGAATGATTGGGGGAATGATTTGATATATTTTAGTTATTTTTAATAGTTACCTTTGTATCAAATGCCGGAGGGTATTTAAAACGTAAAAGCCCAGTCATTAATTTGATTGGGCTTTATTATTCTGATTTTATTGTACCTTTAAATAAAACCAATTATGAAAAAACTATTATTTTTTCTTTTATTAACTCCAATTAGTTTGTTTGCACAAACTGATAATATACAAGATAGTATTCCAGGAACTTCTATAATTTTAAAAAACAATGAAGTTATTTTTTCGAAAGTTTACGAAAGTGAATTTGATAAGGATATTCTAGTTGAAAAATTAAGTGTGTTTATATCCGGTATAAGCAATCTTGAATATAATTTTAATACATCTAATCCATACCAATTAAACGGTAACCTAAACGGGAATACTGTTAATTATAGAAAGTACGGGGGTACTTTAATGGGAACCAATATCTTGCTTAATTATCCAATATACGCAAATGTAGTAATACAGATTAAGGATAATAGATATAGGGTATTAGTGAGTAATATGAATTATAAAAACGTTCCTAATGCTATGTCACATAATAATGTAGATTATCTATTAGATGACTTAGTTACACGAAAAAAAAGAACCTCCTTTCGAACTGCAAGCGAATCAATTAGGGTATTAGAATATATTGATAGGCATTTAAGTGATATTTTTGATCTAAACGTTCAAAATGTGATTGATGACGATTTTTAATTATCAGTGGAAATAGTATCTAATCCTTAATAATTTAGGTTATTTTAGCAAGGTGGTGCTAATTAATCCACCCTTTTCGCAAACAGACCTCTGTAAATATCCTATCCTTTTCCCTTGCAACCTTAAAAAATTGGTCAAACAATTGCTTTCGCCTTTTAGATCGCTTAGTTTCTTTTCCGTTATAATTATAGGCTTTCCTTCGTTTGTCTTCAAAAACCACTTTCTCTAATTGAAAATATCGGGTGTTTGCCTTCCATTGCTTGCTTTCCAACTGAATTGAGTAATAAATCCTATGGTTATAAGCTTCCCGGCTTTTCCATTTATGGGATCCATAAGCACGATATAACTTTCGGCAATTACTACCGGATTGAGGGCAAACAAAATATAAAACATTCCCTTTCCCTAAATTGCTTGGTACTTCTATAATCTGAATCTTATAATCATAATCATATTTTTTACCCTCTCGATTTTCGGTAATTGTGTAGGCCAAACGCAAATAAATATTTTCAGGATCTAAATAATTTGCCTCGTATTGAATGGATCCAATTCTTTCGCCTCTTCTATTCCAATTCAGTTGACCGAAATTCCTTTGACCTTTTGTAAGTAGATTTTGTTTTCTCAAATAAGATAGGTCAATAATATAACTGCTATCTATTGTTTCCGCTCCGGTGCTGTATCTTCCCATATTTTAATATTTGTTTGCAAATTGTATGAAGCCGTTTAAATGCATAATGTGGTATATTTCTCTTATCCTGTCTTGGAAATATTTACTATCTGGATCGTATTCCCATCCCTTCAGTATCATTTGAACAACGGTCTTAAAACATGGATAACTTTCATTGTCTATTATGGCCGGTATGTTTGTTGGAACTTTCTCAATAATCTCATTTAAAAGCGTTTTAAGGGTGTCAAGTTGTTTAAGGGGAAATCGTTCAATTAATAATATATCGTTTGTCTGTGGTTCTAATTTGCCGCTTATCTTGAAATACTCGAACTCCTTAGATAGAATGGCTGTCATTATCGTATAGGTTTGATCTAAATCTTTCTTTTTTATAATAATTTCATCATGTACCGATAAGAAAGGAATATTCAATTCTACTAATGCAGTCCAAATTTTCCGCATTATAGTAACTTCATCAGTTTGTAACCTCCACGCTAAATTGTTATGGTGTGAACGTGTGCCGTCCTTATTAAATTTAAGATTAGGATTTTCTTTGATCTCTTTGCTCTTATACTGATTTATCCATGTTATCCAATTAGATGAGCCAAAGAGTTCTTGTAGTAAGTTATCCGGCTTATTGAATAGGATTTCAAAGAATTTCTTTTTTGCTTCGTCACGTGTACTTAAATTAGCTTTATCTTGTAACATTAGATAAATATCTTTGCCGGCATTTATCCAGTCTGTAAAATCATTCTTTCCGATTGCAGTAAAAAGAACCTTACCTAATAAAAGCGGTTGCATTGTCGTCACATCTAAGCTGGTCGTTTGCTCATTTTCTATTAGAATATTCGGCCGGTGGGTTCTATGGAAATTTGAAATAGGAGTGTGAACACGTCCGGCAAATTTATCGACTGTAAAGAATACTCTATGGTGTGTGGTTTGATATTTTAGAAACAAATTAAAATAATCGGTACTTAGTGCATCCTGTGAAAGTGAAACAAGTTGAATATTTCTAAGCATCGTTTGAGTAACTGGATCTTCAGGAATATTTTTAGTATCCATTAAATTCAGGTCGAACCCTCCACCCTTTAAGGCCATGTAATAATATTTGTTGTATTCCTTTCCATCTTTTGAAAACCCTTTTTCGGTGGTGGTAATTAGTTCACCTGAATCAATGAGTTTTTGAATCTCATCTTTCCGTTTGAATTTAGGGAATGGGAAAAAACGTTCGTCAATTTCTTTACTTTTAATGTGGACTGGTTGCATTTCATCACTTTCACTTCTTAAGCGCAAAGAGAAATACATTTTAGTGCGTATGTATGTAAGAAATAACTTTTGTTGTGGTGTCATAATAATAAATCTGATTAGGGAATTTTAACTAACTACAGACGACAGACATACCTAAAGGTATTATGTCCGTAGTCAGTAGTACTACTTACGGCATTAAGCCGTGTCATTAGCTATGTCGTCAGTAGCTAAATAATAGTAAGCGTTCGGGCTCTTGTCTTTGCCGGATTTGGATATTAAGCCTATGTCATTAATCAAATAATCTAAATATTGCCTTACTCTACGTTCACCAAATTTTGTAGAAAAGTATGTTTCGTACTGATTAGATAAGCGGATATTCAAATCTGATAGTTTAGGTTTTAAGCCACCTTTAAAGACTTTTTCCAGTACTACTAAATGCGTATCATTATCCACTTCATTAGCTTTCAATAGTGGCACACGTTTAGTTTGTTCATCTGTTTGTATCGCAAGGTCATCAAATAGCACACGTTCACCTGTATTAGTAAAGTTGAATGTTTGTTCATTCATTTCTAATTTGAAACTAGAACCTTTAAACTCCTTTGATAAATAGTTTCCCTTTAAAACTGATAGGTGTTTGAAATTAGGATCGGCCGTATCATTTCTAAACTCTAGTGCTAATCTTACTTTTTGCTCAATACTGGATCCACCTAATATAGAGGATTTACTAGGGGCTAATCCTTCAGTTCTTTTACTGGTATGGTGCATTATGATTACTAAGCATCTGTAAGTAGTTGCAAGCCGTTTAAAATCTGCCATCTTCTTACGCACCTCACCATTATCATTTGGATTGTCTAAAATATCGCCCAAAGTGTCCAGTAAAATAACATCAACTGGTCTTTGCTTAAGATTTCTTTCTAAGCGTTGTATAATATCTTCAGAATCAAAATAAAAGTCTAGGTTCTTAAGTGCTATTTCAATATCAATCTTTGGGTTATTGACTTGTTTTTGTAATAGCCATGCTATTGCAAGGTCGTCATCTTCAGTTGAAACTATTGCAGCTCTTCTATGCAACCCTGAAGCAAAGGGCATTTCTATAAACGAATTAAACCCTAATACAAGATGCAGAATCAAATCACGATTAAACATTGATTTTCCTGTATCTGAAGATCCGGCTAAAAGAACTAAGCCAACTTTAGGTAATAATTCGCCTAAAAGCTTAGGAATTTCCATCACTTTCATTTGATACAAATCCCATGCAGAAACGCCACCTGTAAGTTTTAAGACGTTTTCAGGTGTATCAACTTCTTTAATTTCCGTTTCATCTATAAATTCAGATATTTCAATCATTCCGCACCTCCTTATTAATAAGATCCCTATTTGTAGTTAAATAGTGCGCTTTAAATCCTGAATCTTTGCAGATCGCTTTTATTGGGTATTGATAAAGCAATCCTTTCTTTTCCAGTTCACGCTTATACCGTGTTAAGTTCTTTTGATGAACATCAATAGCTTTTGCAACCATTGAACACGTTGCAATATTGGTTTTTAGGTATTGGTTAAACCGTTGGATTTCCGTACCTTTAAACTGTACGCCGAGATTAACTGAATTGCTTCCTTTACCGGGGGCTTTTTGGTTTTTTTCAATCATTTCAAAATCCTCCCTTTCTCTAAAGCTTCAACAACTTTTGGAAAATCGTATCGAATGACGCGGCCAACTTCAATAAATGGAATGCGCTTTTGCACCCTCCAACGTCCTAATGTTTGGCGTGTAATTTCCAGGCGTTTACATAATGTTTCACCGCTTATGATTTCGGTTTTAGGGCTTGTAGTTTGGGTTTCTGCAAGCTCGCTTAATTGATCTTTGATTATCCTTAACTCATCATTTATGAGGTCAAAAGGATTGAAATTTGTTTGTACCATAGCTTTCTTTTTTGCTTTGATACAAATGTGTTAAAGAGGGTTTTCGGCAAATTCGACAAATTCGACGTGTCGAAAAAATAGAATGATTTAAGTGACTTTATTTAGAACATTCTCTATTTCTTTGGTAAAATTGATTTCATAATCCCAAGCATTAACCCCGATTTCGGTAGTAGAGAATGAATTTCCTAAACCTTCAAATTGTTGACTAAACAAATCCCCTATCTCTCGGATTGTTGCATCTTGAACAATGTCTTTTTTTAGAAGGAGTCTATAAAATAAGTGCGCCGCCTGCTTATTCCCTATCCATTTACCGTTGCTGTTAATCAGCGGTTTTAGGGCTTTTTTTCCATTTTCACTAGAATATGTATCACCTCTAAGTATTTCGATAAAATCCGGTATGTACTGTTTATACTTTTCGATAAATAAGCCTTCAAAGGATAGGGCCGTATCGTTGTTTTTGGAATTTCCTTCAATGTTGTTTATTAAAGTGGGATTTTGGACTCCCTCCGGTATTGGAAGAACTTTTTCTTTAGCTTCTAAGCTTTTTATAAACTCATTCCTAAAAATCGTGTATACCTTAATGCGTTCTTTTATTTTATCAATATCAAAACTATTTGGGAAAGGAATTTTTTGATTTAAAGCCTTCAATGCCGTATCTGGTAAGCTTTTTTCAATTTCCCTTTGTGCATCATAAAACCCTATTAAATCGTCAATCAGTTGAATTTTATCAGTTTGTGAATCAAAGAATGACTTGTTAATATGTGAATGAATACCATGCGGGTATAATGGTATTGAGGTTTTATCTTGGTCATATAAGGTTTTGTTTCCACTTTTGTCAACGTCCCACCTAATGCGATCGCCTCTCCTGTTTCTGTACCACTCAATCCCTCTAGCAATCGCCTTCATTAATTTTACCGTTATATCAGGATTGCTTGTATAATGTTCATTTACGATATTTAAATAATAATCAAAAAAATCACTTTCAGGGATATTAAGTGTTTCAAATACTATTGCATCATAATCTCTGCTAAGTAGTTTCTTTTCCATTATTCCGCCCCTCCGTTTATTACTTTCATAACTTCAGGTGCGCCCCAGGCTGTAGACATTGCAGTACGTTTAACGTTCTCTGTTATATTAACGTACCGGCTAAAACTTTTATAATCACTCCATCCCCCCAATTTCATTACCGTTTCGGCATTCATTCCTTTTTCCAATGATAGGGTTGCAAATGTCTTTCGGCCATTATGGATTGATATAAGTTCATATTTCGGATGCACGGTTGTAATACGTTCCGCACCCTTATATCTAACTATCTCAATCGAATCGTTAATTTCAGCAATCTTACAAAGCTCTTTGAGATATTCATTTAGTCGTTGGTTACTTATTGCCGGCAAAGGTGTTTTGCAGTCCTTATACTTGTTTAGAATCGCTAAGGAATATTTATTTAAAGGAATGATAAGCCCCTCTTTTGTTTTAGTTACTGTGATTTGTATTTCACCATTAGAAACGTGTTCATGTTTAAGCTGTTTTAGGTCTGAATATCTCAAACCGGTTACCGCTGAAAATACAAATAAATCCCTTACCCTGTCTAATCTCTCATTTTGTGATAAGTCAAGATTTATTAACCGCATTAACTCCCGTTCGGTTAATGCTATGACCTCTAGTTTTTGTTTTTTAATAGAGAAGTCTTTATAGTTCCCTTTTACTTCCACGCCCTCGCGTTTTGCATAGGTTAGGACGGTTTTAATACTACTTAACTGCTTTGCTATGGTCACATTATTTAAAGTGTTTACGCGCTTTGTATTAGGGTTTGTTTCATTCCATTGGATTAAATAGTTTTGGAATGACCTCATAAAAGAAGTGTCCATTTTATCAAATCTTACCTTTGTGCGCTTATCGTTTTGGTAATTTTGAAGGTGCTTTTTTAATGATTTATAAACCTGTAAACTACCTTTAGCGCGGTTCGGCTCATTGTCTTGAATGTACTTATCTAAGAAATCAAAAATATAATCTTTAGGGGCTTCTTTTTTGGTGGTCTGTTTTGCGGATCCTTTATAGGTATCAACTAGCATTTCCGAACTGTATTCTATTCCCTCCAGTTCAAAGCGGTCTGCAATCTTTTCAATCTCTCTCTTTATGCCTTGCAAAGATTCATTCAATCTTTTTACGTCATTCTTTAAGGGCAAAAGATCGTAGTCGTAATTAGGTAATATTTTCTTAGCTGTCTTCAAGTCAAGATAAATCACTCTTTTTTTATCGTTATCCCAAAGTTCGGGTAATACTGATATTCCAGTCGATAATTTTTTAAGTTGGTTGCTAACTGATATAGTCAGTAAAATAGGGGATTGACCTTTTAGGTTTTTCTTATCGGTGCGAAGGATAAAATTTGTAGTGTAATCTGCCATAGTGAGTAAGTATTTAAAACGTACCCAAAGATAAGCATTAATTTAAAAGGGGGAATGATTGGGGGAATGTTTTTTGTTACAAAGAGTAACTTTGATTAACAGCAATAAATAGCAATATGACGTTTAAAAGGGTATAGGCTTATTTTGTGTAACATTTTGTATCTTGAAATATCCTTTGGTTAATCCCTCGCTTTCCGCACTCATAAAGGGCAATTAACTTAATTAGTTAGTTGCCTTTCTTTTTTTAAGGGCTGCGTAACTTAATGAAATTCAATAACATAGTTTGTTGTGAATAGGGAACTGCTGCAAAATTCCTGAAGGGTGGAGTAGTCTCAATGAAATACTTTTAAAGAATTAATTGATATTTTGAAAAAACCGCATGTTTTTTGCTTAGTAGTTGGCTAAAAAACTATT
>DATJDT010000613.1:0-9307 GCA_035497275.1 Pedobacter sp. | reverse complement strand
AACGGTTGTTGCGGCAAACGCTACCGATGCGGGGGCATTAGCAACAGCTTTTAACGTATTATCATTAGCTGAGAGTAAAAGTTTAGCCGAAACTGTTGAGGGGGCAGAATATTTAATCATTACGACTTCGGGAAAAAGGGTAGAGAGCAAGGGATGGTCGGAATTAATTGATCCAGCAAGTAAAGTTACCAAAGAGGCTAATAAACCAGTTTATAATGGAGCGGAGAAGCCTTGGGATCCGAAATACGAATTGAATATCGCTTTAGAATTAAATGCAATCTCTGGAAACTCACACAGACCATTTGCGGCTATTTGGGTTGAAGATGCAAACAAAAAATCAGTACGAAACCTAGCGCTATGGTACAACAAAACTAAATGGGTTCCAGATCTTAGAAATTGGTATAGGATTAACGGAGAGACTTTTAAGGCCGACAAAGCTAATTATGCTTCAGTTACAGGCGCAACACGTTCGCCAGGCAAGTATACGATAAAATGGGATGGAAAAGATGATAATGGAAATTTCGTTCCACAGGGAAAATACACCATCATGATCGAAAGTTCTAAAGAGCATGGCACAGATGAAATTATTCGTCAGCCTTTAGAGCTAAAAAAATCAGCGAAAAAGGTAACAATCCCAGGTAATGTAGAAATCTCAAACGTAACTTTTGACTTCCGTAAAAAATAACCCAGTTCAGCAAGCCGCTGCTTCAAAGAAGAAGGCAGCTAATAAAGCAAATGGCCCCAAAAAAGAGGTGGCTAAGCTATCGAGGTGGCTGCATATTTACCTTTCGATGGTAAGTTTTGCTATTGTATTATTTTTCTCCATAACCGGTTTAACACTAAATCATCCCTCTTGGTTCGGGGGCGATAAGCAGGTCATCGTTAAAAATAAAGGGGTTTTAAATGTTAAGTGGGTTAATAATGCCGATACTAACAAGATTGCTAAGCTCGAGATTGTAGAGTTTTTACGAAAGACCTATCAGGTAAAGGGTGCTGTAAGCGAGGTTAGAATAGACGATTATGAAGTAAGTGTTTCCTTAAAAGGCCCAGCATATTCTTGTGATGCATTTATAAACCGGGAAACCGGAAGCTATGAAGTCTCGGAAGTAAAAATGGGAATCATGGCCATCATGAACGACTTACATAAGGGTAGAGATTCTGGCAAGGGATGGGCATGGATTATTGATATATCGGCTGTGTTTTTGATCTTAGTTTCATTGAGCGGATTAATTTTGTTATGCTTTATTAAGAAAAAACGGATGGCTGGATTTATTACAGGCGTTATTGGCCTATTAATTTGCTATTTAATTTACGTCGTTTTTGTGCCCTAAGATTAAGCAAAGAGAAGTGTGGTCCTGAATTATGACAGCTAATCTCTATTTTAGCTTGAAATTTATTTATGGAAATCGGTAACATAAGCCATCTACAAATAAATGCTGCTTATGAAATCTACTTTACGCTTATCCCTATTTTTAGTTTTTTCACTTCTTTTTAACACTGTTGTATTTTGTCAGAAGTATACAATAGACGATTTTTATAAAGTCGATTCGATTGCTAATCAGGCAAAACCGAAAGATGCACTAGCCTTGATTGAAAAAAAGAGGGCACAAGCAAGAGACAATGGAGATTCGCCCATGCTCATCAAGGCTGTTATTTATAAAATGCTGTTTCAAAGCTATTTAGAAGAAGATGCTTTTGATAAGATCTTAATTGATTTGCGAAACGACATCAGCCTTGCCAAACAGCCAGAGAAAAGCATTTTGCAATCTTTGCTAGCGGAAACCTATTGGAAGTTTTATCAGGCAAACCAGTGGAAAATTTCTCAACGCACCAACGTAAACGCTAACATTGGTGATGATATTAATACTTGGTCTCTTCAAAAATTAACAGACGAGATTACAAAAACCTTTCTAAATTCATTACAGGAGGTAGTGCTTTTACAAAATACCAAAGTTGATTTTCTTGATCAGGTTTTGGCTGGCGATAAATACAATAGATCCTTAAGGCCTACGCTATACGATTTATTAGCCCATAGA
Source organism: Pedobacter sp. (assembly GCA_035497275.1). Lineage (GTDB taxonomy): Bacteria > Bacteroidota > Bacteroidia > Sphingobacteriales > Sphingobacteriaceae > Pedobacter. Next base: position 7,271 of record DATJDT010000613.1, on the reverse strand, counting down.
GCATTAGATGTTTTTAGTAACACCCAAATTAATATTACACAAGCAGATGATGAGAACAGTAGCACTTCGTTTTATGGGGAAGCTCTGCAGCTATTTAAAACCCTTATGGAGTTTCATCTAGCTCATAAAAATGAAAGCGGCTTAGCCGATGTTGATTTAAAAAGGCTAAAATTTATTTTTCTAAGAAACAATAATAGTGAACAATACCAGCATGACCTTCAAAATTTGGCCATTAGCAGTGTTGATACAGAAGTTTATGCAGACATTTTATTTGAGTTAGCATCACTTTATAGAAATAACCAAGTAGGAATAGACACCAACAAACAAAACCTGGTTAAAGCCGTAGAATTAAGCAATAAAGCCATTGCGGCTTTCCCCAAAAGTATAGGAGCCACAAATGCCGAAAATTTAATAAAACAGATCAAGTCTGTTGAACTGAATACACAAACCAAGGCACTCATTGAACCTAACAAAACAGCACAGCTTCATCTGTCTTATAAAAACCTAGACACAATTTACTTTAAGTTATTTAAAAGACCAGTCCAAGAAAATATTTACTATAAATTAAACAACAAAAAGGATTTCTTCAACTTTTTAGAAAAAAATAAAGCGTTAAAAGAATGGTTTATTGTGGTTCCCCATACAACAGATTATCAAACTCACACTTTGGTTACAACAATAGATCCGCTTCTATATGGCAATTACATGCTAATTTCACAGAACACTAAAACAAATTCAGCGCATACTTTTTTTAGTTATTCGAGTTTTAATGTTACTTCGTTGGTAATTTCAGATCGGATTATTAATGATATTAATCACGAGTATTTAGTCGTTAACAATACCAGTGGCGCCCCTATGAAGGATGTTATCATCCAACAAAAAAGCAGTTATGTTAAAATAAACGAAAACAAGCCGCTCATCACTAATGAATTAGGTCATGCAACAACACAAGAAATTAAAAATGTTAATTCGGCTATAGTTTCTTTAGGTAAAGATTCACTGTTAGTTAATGTCAATAATTATTTCAGAAATAGTAGAGATGATGACCATCAAAAAGTAATACTATTTACTGATAGACCAATTTATCGCCCTGGGCAAACAATTTTTTACAAAGGCCTTTATATTGATTATAAGGATGATAAAAACATCGTAATCACCAAGGAAGCAGTGGAGGTTGCATTTAAGGATGTAAATGGGAAAGAAATCGAAGTAAAAGAGTTGACTACAAATGAATTTGGCACTTTTCAAGGTTCATTTACTATCCCATTGGGAAAATTAAATGGCTCGATGATGCTTGAAACAGCTTATGGAAGTATTCAAATTCAAGTTGAGGAATATAAAAGGCCAACTTTTGAAGTGGTATTTGACAAGCCAAACCAACATTACAAACTGAACGATAGCATTAAGGTACTCGGTAAAGCCGTAGCATTTGCCGGCTATTCAGTTGGCAGTGCAAAGGTTTCTTATAAAATTTATCGTCGGGCGATTTACGATTATCGGCTAAACGACTATGAATATGCAGCCATTTACGGCAGCGCAGCATTTAACAAACAGCAAATTGCTATTGGTAAAACGACGACAACAGCTGATGGCAGATTTGAACTGAGCTTTTTTGCGAAAATACCAAATGATAAAGTAAATTATGCCTTCGACGTTGAAGTAACAGCCACTGATATCAATGGGGAAACCAGCACAAAATCATCCACAATTAATGTTGGCAAAAAGGACCTTTCCTTAGTGGTAAACAACAGTAAAGTGTTTTTTGTAAGTTCAAAAACAGATAGCATTCCCTTTTCGGTTACTAACTTAAACTATGAACCTATAAAAGCTAATTTAAAAGCCGAATGGTTTTTGTTAGAGTCGCCAAAGAGGCTAACGAATAAAAGCCCATTTTATGGCGAGAAATATACATTGAGCAAAGAGGAATTTATTAAAACTTTTCCTACCGATGATTACGATAATGAATACGATTTAGCTAAATGGCCGATTTTAAAAAATCAGTATCATGAAAATAGTACAACTGATAATGGAAAGGGTAATTTCACGGTCAATCAAAAACAATTAGCGCCAGGCCATTATAAGGTTAAATATACCGCAAGCAATGAGTTGAACGACAGCCTAACTATTGAACAATTTGTAATTGTTTATGGAAAAGAACCCGCAATCATTAAGAGCAGTTCAGAATGGATTGTGCCAGAAGTAAATACTATTAGTGCAACCGAAAGCGCCGTATTTAGGCTTGCAGGATTATCAAGAAATAGCAAAGCCTATTACGAAGTTTATTACAAAAATACCATTGTAGAGAAAGTTTGGTTAACGCTGTCACCGAAGCAAACCATGGTACGGGTTAAGCCCAAAGCAAATTTCGAAGATGGGTTTGCGGTGCAATTTACGATGGTAGAAAATGGCACGATTTATAATTCACTTCAAAAAATATACATCGTAGACCAGGCTAAACAACTTGACATTAAATTTTTAACCTTTAGAAACAAGCTTCAACCAGGAGAAAAGGAAAGCTGGAAGCTACAGATTAGCAGTCGCAATGGCGAAAAAGAAATGGCCGAAATGGTAGCTACTTTATACGATGCTTCATTGGATAACTTTAAAACAATGAACTGGAATACAAACTTGAGAACCAGTTTTTATTATGATAACTATACTTGGAGGTTTAACAGAAACAATTTAAGCTTTGGAAGTTATCTTTGGTTTTTAAATACAGATACTTACTACGGGGTAAAACCTAGGGTTTATGAAAACCTTAATCTTTTTGGTTACAGTTATTATGGTGGTTATAATTATGGTTATAGAAACTACATTGAGCAGCTTAAAGATCGACCGAAAAAAGGATTGTCGCCAGAGGCTATCACAAAATTAGCTGAATTAGCTAAGGGAAGTCTTGTTTATGGGGTTGTTTATGATAGCCAAGGTTATGTAATTCCGGGGGCTATTGTAGGGAATGCAAAATCCTCAACCACTACCAATAAATTTGGTGTGTATGCTATTGCCGCAAAAGTAGGGGATGTACTAACTGTTAATAGCATAGGCTATAATCAATTTAAAGTAAAGGTTGGAAAAAATAGAAGGATAGACTTTACGCTTAAAAATGATGGAAGTACGTTGAACGAGGTAATGGTTATGGCTCCTGCAGGTGAAAGTAAGAAGATGCAAATGGCGAGTGTTGCTTCTATCGCAAAGGCTGAACAGCCAGCGGTAGCGTACTTACAAGGTAAAGTTGCAGGGGTAGTTGTAGAAGATAATAAGGTTTATAATTATGTGAGTATCATAGACAAAAGGGTGACTATTACTCCCCGCACCAATTTCAGTGAAACGGCATTTTTCTACCCACAGTTAAGAACGGATGAAAATGGAGAAATAAAGATTGAATTTACCATTCCCCAATCGTTAACACGGTATAAAATGATGGGCTTTGCCCATACTAAGGATTTAAAAACAGCAACCATAAGCAATGAACTAGTTACGCAAAAACAATTAGCCATCTCTGCCAATGCGCCTCGTTTTTTCCGAGAGGGTGATACCATTTTGTTCAGCACTAAATTGAATAATTTGGCGGGAAGGAGTTTAAATGGGGAAGCGTCATTAACGTTAAAAGATGCCTTAACAGGGAAAGCTATTCAAATATTAGCTAAAGGGGATAAATTGAGCAAGGATTTTGCATTAGCCAATGAAGGGAGCGCGGTATTAAAGTGGACTTTAATTATCCCTTCTGGAGTAAGTGCTATAACTTATACTGTTTCCGCTAAAGCAAACAAGTTTAGCGATGGTGAAGAAATGACTATTCCCGTTCTACCAAATTCCATGCTGATTACCGAAAGCATGCCCATCAATGTTCGGGGTAACAGCAGCAAAACGGTTAGCATGAAGAAACTGATTAATTCGGGATCTTCTAAAACAATGCGAAACCAAGGCCTGACGTTCGAATTTACTTCGAATCCAATTTGGTATGCTATCCAAGCACTTCCCTATTTAATGGAATATCCCTATGAGTGTGCCGAGCAAACTTTTAGTCGTTTTTATGCCAATAGTTTTGCAACAGGAATTATCAATAGTTCACCAAAAATCAAAGAAGTCTTTATACAATGGCAGCAAACTAACAATGGGGCAGCACTTTTATCGAACTTAGAGAAAAATCCAGAATTGAAATCAATTTTATTGGAAGAAACACCTTGGGTTAGAAATGCGAACAACGAAACAGAGCGCAAAAAAAGATTGGCAGCTTTGTTTGATTTGAACCGGATGACTTACGAACTGAAAAGCAATTTCGACAAACTGGAGAAAATGCAATACGGTGATGGATCTTTCCCTTGGTTTACTGGCATGGAGGGCAATCGCTATATTACGCAACATATTGTTTTGGGTATTGGGCAACTTAAAAAGTTAAAGTTAATTGACGATAAAACGTACCCGAAACTCAATACAATGCTTAACAAGGCTATGATCTATTTGGATAAGGAATTGGTAAAAGATTATAAGGCTGAGCAAACAGGCAAGCATTTCGGCTATCTGCCCCTGCATTATTTGTTTGCCAGAAGTTACACCAATCAAGTTAATAACACGGCAGATTTTGTAAAAGCCAGAGACTTCTATTTGAAAAAGATTGCGGAAAACTGGAAAACATTTGATACTTACCAATTAGCGCAAGCGGCAATGGTTTTACATAGAAGCGGAAATAAGGCTGAACCCTTAAAAATCATAACGCTTTTAAAACAGACTGCCCAACAAAGCGATGAAATGGGTATGTACTGGTCAGGCAACATCAATGGTTGGTGGTGGTATCAAAGTCCGATAGAAACACAATCATTATTGATCGAAGCATTTGATGAAGTTGCGGCAGATGCTAAAGCAGTTGAGGAAATGAAAATTTGGTTGTTAAAGAATAAACAAGCCAACGATTGGAAAACGACTAAGGCAACCGCAGCAGCTTGTTATGCCTTACTCATGAAGGGATATGGATTATTGAACGAGTCTGCAGAACCAGAAATTTTAATCGGCAATAAAACCATTAGCGATTTAGGGTTTGCGAATGAGCCCAAGGAAGCCGGAACGGGTTATCAAAAAATAACCATCGCAGCTGCGGATGTAAAACCAGAAATGGGAAAAGTGGCCATCAAGAACAATAACAACTCTATTGCTTGGGGAGCCCTATATTGGCAATACTTTGAGCAGTTGGATAAAATTACACCTGCTAATACGGGTGTTAAAATAAAAAAGCAATTGTTTATTCAAAATGCTAGTACAAAAGGAAATGTGCTAAACCCCATTACAGCAAGCAATGTACTTACGCCTGGAGATTTGGTAAAAGTTCGATTGGAGATTTACTGTGATAGAGACATGGAATACGTGCATCTAAAAGATATGCGTTCGGCAGGTTTTGAACCTGTGAATGTAATTTCTAGCTATAAGTATCAAGATGGTTTAGGTTATTACGAAAGCACAAAGGATGCTAGTACTAATTTCTTTATTGGCTATATGCGCAAGGGAACCTATGTGTTTGAATATGCTTTAAGGGTAACACATGCGGGTAATTTTAGCAACGGGATTACCTCTTTACAGTGTATGTATGCTCCCGAATTTACAGCACATAGTCAAGGAATTAGGGTTGCTGTTAAGTAAACGTTTAACCTTCTTGCTCTGCGCGCTTTGTTAAATAATAATCCTCTTTAGCCGTCATCTGTATTTTGGCGGCTTTTGTTTTGTCCTTATATCCCAACAAGTGGAGGGTGCCGTGAATCATTACTCTACAAAGCTCGGTTAACGAATCGGATCCAAATTGCTGAGCGTTTTCTTTAATCCTATCAACGCTGATGAATATATCGCCCACAATCGTTTTAAGCTCTTCTGAGTTGTCGAAAGTAATCACATCGGTATAATCGTCGTGTTGAAGGTAATCTTGGTTTATACGCAATAAATATGCGTCTGAGCACAGGATGAAGTTTAGCTCTGATAGTTGATACCCTTCTTCGGCAATGGTTGCGGTGATCCACGACCTGATTTTGGTCTTTTGCTTTAAAGTATAGTTAATGTCTTCTGTGAAAAAGTTGATTTTTGGCATGTTTTTTAGTTCATGCGTCATTGCGAGGTATGAAGCGTTGCGCTTTGAGATTGCTTCGTACCTCGCAATGACGATTAATTTTTCGGCGAATTTAGCAATTTAAAGTATTCAGCTATTTTATTTTTGTAGTAGTAATTTAGGTTTGGTGATAATTTCTGAATTAGCTCACTTTCACTCTGCTGCTGTTTTTTAAATTTATCGAGCATTTGCTGATAAGAGGGAGGAAATTCTTTGGCAGCGGCGCTTTCTCTTTTCGAATCCTCATCTTGTTCTCTTTGTGCTTTATCGGCATCAAGTAATTTAGTAAGCAAATTCTTCTGGCGATTCAAAGTTTCTTGTTCAATCTTTTTATTGACAAGTTCTGTCTCTGTTTGCTTCATATCCTTGATGGCCTGATTTAAATCTCCTAGGGATCCTTTGCCATCTTTATTCTCTTCGGAATTAATTTTTTGCAAAGCTTCTCGGATCATTTGCTGTTGCTTAGCCATCTGCGCAAATTCTTCACTCATTTGTCCCTTTCCAACAGTGCCCTTATTTCCTTCTCTTTGCATTTTCTCTCTGGCATTTTGCATTTTTTGGTTCAGCTGTTCCTGCATTTTTTGCAGTTGTTGCATACTCTGCTTTCCTTTACCACCTTTGCCACTCTTTTGGTTTTTCTGTAACTGATCTAATGCTTCATTTAACATTAGGGCCAAGTTATTTAAGGAAGTCATGGCTGTTTGTTGATACCTATTTGCTTCGCCAGTACGCCTGTCGCCCAATTGATCGATCGATTTTTCGATATTGAAATTAATTTTGTCAACTTCAGTATTCACGGTACTTTCAATTTGAGGCACTCGCTTACTCAATGAAAACAAGCTATCTGCAATGGTTTTCATATTGTCTTTGATCATGTTCTGTTTTTGAACGTTTGCAACATACGAAGGATCGTTAACAGTCATTTTCCTTAAAGAAAGCATAACCTTTTCTTGCTCAAATGAAGTAGTTAATAAATTTTCTAAAAGGCGCCTTAATTCTTTCTCGTTTACTTTCAACTCTTGCTCTTCTCCCTCTTGCTGTTCTTCTTGCATTTTTTTCGACAACTGCTCCATTTGATCTGCGGCTTGTTCCTGTTTTTCAGCAGCTTTTTGTTTGTTGTTCTTGCCTAGTTGATCTTTACTTTCCTGTTGCTTTTGCTCGATATCATTCGTTTCCTTTTCGG
>DATJDT010000612.1:0-2500 GCA_035497275.1 Pedobacter sp. | reverse complement strand
TATTGGACAGTGTTTCCACAAATTTGATAAAAACCAAAGTAGCAGAGTTTAAGCTCACACAGCGTGATGGACTGCTTTTAAACGAAGTAACAATCGTTGGAAAGAAGACCATTAAAGGTTCCAAAAATCTAAATGGGCCTGGCGAAGCAGACTTGGTCATTACAGAAGAAGATTTAAATCCAATTGCCAAAAAGACACTTCATGATGTGCTGGTCGAAAAAGTAAAGGGCTTTAGAACCGGCTTCGTACCAAAAGCCTTTAAGAGAATGTTTTTTGTCAGTTTTAATCCATTAAAATTTGTGATTGATGGTATAGAACTTGACTTCTTTTATTCGGACGATGGAAGCCCAGATAGCTATTACAATTATGTTAAATCTATTCTCGACTACTATAATGCGGAAGATGTTAAAGGAATAGAAGTAATGGATAAACAAAGATTTAGTGCCAGGTATAAAATTCAATTTATGCCTCCCATGGATTCAACAATATATACCTTTATAGAGATAACAACCAAAACTGGATCAGGCCCTTTCTTAAAAAAATCGGCGAATTTGTATCTCCTTAAACCCACAAATTATGGCGATTACAAAACCTTTTATCACCCTAAGTATTCGGTAACCAACAAAAACGATAAAAAACCAGATTTTAGATCAACCATCTATTGGAATCCGAACCTTTTAACAAATGAAAAAGGAGAAGTTGATTTTTCTTTCTTTTCAGCTGACAAACCAGGAAGCTATACCATTTGGGTAGAAGGTACAGATATGCAGGGAAACTTTGGTTTTAAAACAATGAAACTAAAAATCAATTAGGTAATTAGCAAACTTATGTTATTTCATGCTCTTATCTCTTATCGCCTTAAATTCTGATCCCGCTTTCCAACCTGGGAAAGTAGTTTCGTTACTTAAACGATATCCAACATCAAATAGCAATCTTAGGTCTTCTACCATTCCCGAAAAGTCCCATTTTGTTGGCTCAAAATTATCGGCTGGTGCGTGATAGCGATTTGTGGTATAATCTTCTTTTTGTGCTTTACCAAAGGCCAAACCTTTAGCTACATTATCATCACCACCTTCGGTATATAAAGCCGGAATACCTACTTTGGCAAAATTGAAATGGTCTGACCTAAAATAAAAACCGGCAGATGGATTGCTATCCTTCACCACTACCCTACCTTGTTTTTTAGCCGCTGCCACTAAATAATCCTCCAATTCAGACTGCCCATAACCTACCGCAATAATATCTTTTGTTTTGCCACTAGCTTGCATTGCATCAATATTAATGTTAGCCACTGTTTTATTTACTGGAACCAATGGATGTGAGGCATAATATTCGGAGCCTAACAAACCTTGTTCTTCTGCTGTTAAGGCAATGAACATAATTGAACGTTCTGGTTGTTGTTTTGCTTTTTTAAATGCATCAGCGAGCACCAATAGTGCAGCTGTTCCTGTTGCGTTATCAACTGCTCCGTTATAAATAGAATCGCCATTTACTGCTTCACCTATACCCAAATGATCCCAATGCCCAGAATAGATAATGTACTCATCTGGTCTTTTTGTACCGGGTAATACGGCAACCACATTATTTGATTTAGATCTTTGTATTGTATTATTAATAGTGGTTGATAATTTTAAGTCTAAGGCAACAGGTTTAAAACCGTTCTTACCAGCTTGAGCCATTAAATCAGCAGACTTACCTGCCATTTTAAAAAGCTCTTTTGCAACATCTTGTGTAATCCATCCTTCTAATAACGCTCTCGATTTATTATCATCTGCTGCACCTAAGTACAACTTAGATTTAGACCAACCGCTTCTAACAACTGCCCATGGATAACTCGCAGCTTTGTCTTCATGAATAATAATTACGCCGCTAGCACCTTGACGAGCTGCTTCTTCAAATTTATAGGTCCAACGACCATAATAAGTCATTGTTTTACCCTTAAACAAGGTAGAATCCAAAAATCCAGGATCGTTAACCATTACAACTACGGTTTTACCCTTCACATTTAATCCTTCATAATCATTCCATTTATACTCTGGCGCAACAATTCCATAACCTGCAAAAACTAGTTCAGAATTATCAACCTTAACCTGATTAACTAGATGACGGCTTGCAGCAACAAAATTGTCTAGATATTTCAGGGTTGTCACTGAATTGGTAGCGTCAGACTTAATAATTAAATCAGTTGGGGTAGATTTTACATCAACCATAGGAACTTCCTGGAAATAGCTTTCGCCATTTCCAGGCTTTAATCCTAATTTTTCAAACTCATCTTTGAGATAATTTATCGTCTTTGTTTCGCCAGTAGTAAAAGGTTTTCTTCCTTCAAAATCATCTGATGCCAACACTGCAATATGTTTAGAAAATGTAGTGTCATTAATCGCTTTTAAAGCAACTGAATCTGGTTGGGCACCTGCACCACTTTCATTCGATCGACAAGATGCAAAACCAATTGCTCCAATTGCCACTATTAATAGTTGTTTTTTTTTTTTTTTTATTT
>DATJDT010000611.1:0-3999 GCA_035497275.1 Pedobacter sp. | reverse complement strand
CCAATATACTGAAGAAGTTTGGCCCTGAAATTACCAAAGATCTCTTCCCCGATTATCCATTTAAAGAAGATCCTATTATTCCAGTTGGTACTAAATGGAACTTTAAACCCTTAACAATTCCCGAAATTCCAAAAATCGCTTCCGAAATAATAGGTAGTAAAATTCAAACTAAAGAAAAAGTTGAAGGAATTGGCAGCAACAATTGGGCTCTTTCTGGCGCTAAAACAGCCTCTGGTTTTCCTATTTTAGCGAATGATCCACATCTAGACTTATCACTACCATCTATTTGGTATCAAATTCAATTACATGCCCCTGGTGTTAATGCCTACGGAGTTTCCTTACCTGGTGCTCCTGGAATAATTATTGGATTTAATAAAGACATTGCTTGGGGGGTTACGAACGTCGCAGCAGATGTTTTAGACTTTTATCAAATTAAATTTAAAGACCAAACACACCGTCAATACTGGTATAATAACGCCTGGAAAAACACTAGCACACATCTAGAAAAAATCCAAATAAGAGACGCAAAAACAATGATAGACACTGTTTATTATACCCATCAAGGACCTGTAGTTTACCTACAAAAGCCGCCCTATAGTAAGGCTAATAATGTACCTATTGGCAATGCGCTAAGATGGATTGCGCACGACAAGTCTAATGAATTGATGACCTTTTATCTCTTAAATAGGGGGAAAAACTATGACGATTATAGAAAGGCTTTAGCATTTTATACCGCTCCAGCCCAGAACTTTATTTTTGCCAGCAATAAAAATGATATCGCTATAACTCCCACTGGAAAGTTCCCCATAAAATGGAAAAACCAGGGTAAATTTATTTTAGATGGTTCAAATCCAGCCAATGATTGGCATGGTTGGATTCCGACCGAACAAAATCCAACGGTAAAAAACCCTCCCCGTAACTTTGTGAGCTCTGCTAATCAATCATCTACCGACCCCAGCTACCCTTATTATATTAATTGGGAATTTTCACCTTATGAAAGAGGTAAAAGAATTAATGATCGGCTAGCTGTAATGAATAAAGCAAATGCTGATAGTATGCGAAATTTACAAATGGATTCGTACAGCATTATCGCACAAAACTTACTTCCATATATCCTACCATTGGTTAATCAAAGCCAGTTAAATGCAACTCAAAAAGAAGCGTTGAACCTCACTAACAAGTGGAATAAATTCTTTGAAGCTAAAGAAATAGCCGCAAGTATATTCGATTTATGGACAAAAAGGCTTTACTATAATATCTGGGATGATGAGTTTAACTTCAAAAATATCCCAATGCGTTACCCATCAAGGGATCGGAGTATAGAATTGATACAAAAAGACCCCAACTCTCCGTGGTTTGACAATGTAAAAACTAAACAGAAGGAAACATTAACAGATTTAGTAAATGAGGCATTTAAGTTTACCTGTGATAGCTTAGAGCGGAAATATGGCTCAATTGGCAAAAATTGGGAATGGGGAAATGTTAAAAACACCAAGGTTCCACATTTGGCAAAAATACCCGGTTTCGGAACTAAAACACTAAATATTGGTGGAGGTAAAAGTACTGTAAATGCCTTGAGCGAAGCCAATGGCCCTTCGTGGCGAATGGTAATCGAACTCGGCAAAATACCAAAAGGTCACGGCGTTTATCCTGGTGGACAATCGGGTAATCCAGGAAGTCCATATTACGATAACATGGTTGATACATGGGCACAGGGTAAATTGTACGATTTATTTTTCATGCAATCGCAGGATGACAAATCAGGCAAAATAATTTCACGTTTAAAAATCTCAAAAAAATAACTATGGTTTTTTTAGTCATCTTAATAGCTTCTTTCTTTCTACAAATGATTTTACCTTGGTGGGTAATTATTATTTTATCTTTTGCTACTTGCGGCTTAATTGGAAAAACAGCTAAGATTTCCTTTTGGCATCCTTTTTTGGCAATTTCTATCCTTTGGCTAGGCATGGCACTTTTTAAAAGCTTACCGAATAGCAATGTATTAGCTACGCGGGTAGCAGAAATGATCGGTGTTAAGCTGTGGTACCTCGTATTGCTCATCACAGCTTTACTGGGTGGCATTGCTGCAGCAATTAGCGGTATTTGTGGTTATCACTTTAGAAAAGCAGTTATCGCTAAAAAAACAAATGCCTAAATTAGAAAATTGATGTACTTTTGCTCAGTGAATATTAACTCTGAGCAATTTTTTTCTATAAAAGATGATGTTGCATTTGAAAAAGTAGCATTAAATATTTTTTATCATCAAGCTAAGAACTGTGAAGTTTATAGCAACTTTATTCATCATCTAGGCATCAAACCCGCTGAAATAACCTCCTACCTTCAAATTCCTTTTTTACCGATTAGTTTCTTTAAAAGCCATAAGGTATTAAGCAATAACCAAATCCCTGAAATTACCTTTAGCAGTTCAGGTACTACCGGGCAAGTGCAAAGTAGGCATTTGGTAACCGATGTTAATATTTATGAGCAGAGTTTTAATTTGGCATTCGAACAATTTTATGGCCCAATTCAAGAAACTTGTTTACTGGCACTCCTTCCCTCTTATTTAGAACGGGATGGTTCTTCGCTAATTTACATGGTAGATTCGCTCCTAAAACAAAGTAAGCATCCCCAAAGCGGTTATTTTTTACATGATCTAGCAGCACTCCACGCTACCTTAAGCTCATTAAAGGCAAAGGGTACTAAAACAATCTTAATTGGAGTTACTTATGCGCTGTTAGACTTTGTAGAGCAATTTGAGCTCGATTTTCCAACGCTAACCGTAATGGAGACTGGTGGTATGAAAGGTAAACGCAAAGAACTTGTTCGAGAAGAATTACATCAGCTGCTATGCAAGGGTTTTGGGGTTGCTAAAATCCATAGTGAATACGGTATGACAGAATTACTTTCCCAAGCTTATTCAGTAGGTGACGGAATTTTTGAGTGCCCACCCTGGATGAAAATTTTATTACGAGATACCTATGACCCTCTTATGCTTGTAGGCACCAAACAAACTGGAGGTATAAACGTAATCGATTTAGCGAATATTAACTCCTGTTCATTTATTGCCACTCAAGATTTAGGGCGAATGCACTTTAACGGCAGTTTCGAAGTGCTGGGCAGGTTTGACAATGCCGATATTAGGGGCTGTAACTTACTTGTTCAATAGCGTTATTCGGCAATGATCAAGAAGTAGTTTTTCTTACCTTTCTGAATAACGATGAATTTGTCATTAATCAAATCAGCAGTTGAGTAGGTAGCCATCATTTCTGCAACTTTAGCTTTATTTACACTTAAACCACCACCCTGTATTGTTTTCTTAACTTCTCCTTTGGATGGAAAAACAGTCGTCTTCTCTGCTAAAAGCGTCGCAATATCCATCCCCTCTTTTAATTCCGTTTTTGAGATCTTAAACTGGGGAACGCCTTCAAAAATCTCCAAAACAGCTTTTGAATCCAAGGTTTGTAAGAACGACAATGATCCATTTCCAAATAAAAACTCAGAAGTATTAATCGCCGTCTCTAATGCTTCAGAAGAGTGCGTTCTAATGGTTATATCTTCGGCCAATGCTTTTTGTAAAATACGAAGATGTGGTGCGGCATCATGCTCCTTCTCCAATTTTTCAATTTCTTCTTGGCTTTTCAAGGTGAAAATTCTAATCCATTTTTTCACATCCTCATCTGATGCATTTAACCAGAACTGATAATATTTGTAGGGAGAAGTCTTAGCTGCATTAAGCCACACAGCACCACTTTCTGTTTTGCCAAACTTAGTGCCATCTGCTTTTTTAATCAACTGGGTGGTAATGGCGTAGGCTGTGCCCGCATCTTTTCGTCTAATCAGCTCCGTACCAGTAACAATATTTCCCCACTGATCTGATCCACCCATTTGAACTAAACAATTGTGATGTTTCCATAAGTAATAGAAATCATAGCCTTGTACCAATTGATAGCTAAACTCTGTGAACGACATTCCGGTATCACCTTCTAACCGCTTTTTCAC
>DATJDT010000610.1:0-1548 GCA_035497275.1 Pedobacter sp. | reverse complement strand
ATTATCGTGGTATTAATCGCTGCGTTGATCAGTACGATTGGCTCGGCTTTAAATTCTTTAAGTACTGTTTTTACGATGGATATTTATGTAAAAAAATACCAGCCTGCTGCCTCACAGGCTAAAATCAAAAAAATAGGGAGAATTGCCGTATTGATGGGTTCTCTAGTATCCATTTTTATAACTTTAGGAATAGACAGTATTAAAGGGTTAAATTTATTTGATGTATTTCAATCGGTTTTAGGCTTTATAGCCCCACCCATGTCTGTAGTGTTTTTATTCGGCGTTTTATGGAATAAAACAACAACAAAAGCAGCTAATTTTGTACTTACGATAGGTACGCTTATCAGCTTGGGTACAGGAGTTTTATATCTTTGGGTACTTCCAAATGGCGTTTATCAATGGCCGCACTTTCTGCTTTTATCATTTTATATATTTCTTGTATTATCGGTTTTAGCATGGTTAATAACCATCATTGATAAACATAACCAAAAAGATCATCAAACACTGTTAAGGATAGATCCTGCCGCAAAACCAGATTTACAGGTGAAATTACTTTGGATTTTACTCACAATCGTCATGGTTGCTTTATACATCTTTTTTAACGGACACTAAAATTTAAGATATGCGTTCAATAACACCTAAATTTTGCTTAATACTAATGTTGTTTTGCTTCGGAATACAAGAAGTTAATGCTCAAAAAGCCTCTTGGATATGGTATCCAGGCGATTTTGATATTTATATGAGCAACATAATGCAAAATCGCAGAACGGAACGAGGTTCATTCTTTCCTCCATTTTGGAAAATGGATAGTCACTATGTACTGGTAGATTTTCATAAAGAATTCAATTTGGCAGCGGCTGAAGAAGTAAAGCTTTATGTAGAAGGAACTTATAACGTTAAAATTGACGGACAAGCATTATTTGGCTTTCCTAAAGTGATATCTATACCCGCAGGAAAACATAAACTAAGTCTTAAAGTTTATGGACAAGCTAAAGTACCAGCCATTCTTGTGCAAGGCAAAACGGTGGTTTCCGATGCTACTTGGTTAACAACATTTGAAGATAAAGAATGGATCGATGCTAGTGGGAAAACTTCAGATAAATCGGGAACCACATTCGTAAATGCCGGAACATGGAATTTAACGGATCCATTAACACCACCATCAAGATTTAAGTTGCCTGTTATACCAATGAAAGCGGTTACAACAGACAGGAATAAGAATGGTTCGGTAGTGGATTTTGGAAAAGAAACATTTGGTTTTGTGAAACTACATGGATTAAAAGGTAAAGGTAAGTTGATGATCTATTATGGTGAGTCGAAAGAAGAGGCCTTATCAACCGACAAATGTGAAACTTTAGATGTGTTAGAATTGGATTTAGCAACGCAAAAAGATTCGGTAATGGAGCTTTCTAAAGCCTTTAGATATGTTAATTATCAAAAAGAGGGCAGCGTATCCATCGATTCAATATCGATGTTGTATGAATATTCGCCCGTTGCAGAAAGAGGCTCTTTTACGAGTTCAGATGCCGAATTGAACAAGATTTATGA
>DATJDT010000609.1:0-4205 GCA_035497275.1 Pedobacter sp. | reverse complement strand
GGTTTTTCGCTGGCTAATTCATACAGTACCACTTTAACGGTTGCTTTATCTTCATCCTGTTTAAGGACTAAGTCGCTCGCTTTATCTGCTAATTTAATGATATACACGAAGCTGCTGTCTTTTGATAAGAACTTCTTTTTGCCTTCTTGTAAGGTCATTGAGATATAACCTTCGTTTTCTAGTGCCTTATATTTTTCGAGCTCAACCATTTCACTTTTGCTGTTGAATTTCATTTCACCAAAGTTAAAACGAGCGGTTTTATATTCTTGATTGGCCTCTAAATAATCAGTAATTACTTCACTTGCATCTTCTGAACTTATTTTAGCAACATCTTTGCAGCTTGTAAAAGCCACAGCAATAAATAAAAGGGCTATTAAGATTTGGTTTTTCATCAGAGATATAATTATAATTTCAACGGGTTGTTTTTTTAAGAGCTTGTTAAAGCTTTGGTTAAAGGTATTCTGCTTTTTTGTATTTTCCAAATGCTACAGGGTAAGTACGAAACAAGCTACTTACTATTCACTGCTAATTGTTTCAAATATAGTTGAATGGTATTTTCTAATCCCAGGTAAAGCGCATCGCTAATAAGTGCGTGGCCAATAGAAACCTCCAATAAATTCGGGATATGCTGTGCAAAATATTGCAGATTGTCTAAATCTAAATCGTGACCGGCATTGATGCCCAAACCTAGTTCATTCGCTTTTTTTGCTGCTTCGATGTAAGGCGCAATTGCTTTTGCGTTATCTTCATGGTAATGGCTGGCATAAGCTTCGGTATACAATTCAATACGATCCGTACCAGTTGCTAATGCACCTTCTACCATTTCGATCACTGGGTCTACAAAAATAGAAACACGAATACCTGCGTTTTTAAACAAGGAAACCATTTCTTTTAAATAGGCTTGCTCTTTAATTGTATCCCATCCGTGGTTTGAGGTAATTTGTCCCAGTACATCAGGCACTAAAGTAACTTGTGCAGGTTTGTTGGCCAATACCAAATCAATAAATTTTTGCTCACGGCAATTGCCTTCAATGTTAAACTCGGTGGCTATCACTGCTTTTAAATCGAATGTATCTTGATAACGGATATGACGCTCATCTGGGCGTGGGTGTACCGTGATGCCCTGTGCGCCAAAACGTTCGCAGTCAAGCGCAACCTTTACCAGGTCGGGATTATTGCCGCCTCTACTGTTGCGTAAAGTGGCGATTTTGTTGATGTTGACGGATAGGTGAGTCATAACTCGATTATTTCTTTTCTGGCTCTAGGGTAATTGTCTTTGCTTTAAATCTATTGTTTACTAGCTCCCCAGTTACTTTTGCTTTAGCAATTACATTGCAGAAACCATGCTTTTCATCATGTGCATCACCAAAATCATCTACCGTTTTTCCATCAACGAAATAAGATTTTCCATCGATCCTGATTGCTAGATCACAGCCTTTGCCTTCCATCTTAAATTTACATTCGCCACAGGCAATTTCTACAGTTTGGTTCTTAAGTTCTTTTTGTATGGTGGCTTTTTTTACTGGTTTTTGCGCATTTGCTCCAAAACCGAACAGGCTTAATAGCAATATAAAAGTAATATGTTTCATTTTGTGATTATTAATTAGTCAAATTTAAGGTTTTAAGGTCAAGGATGTAAATGTTTTATAGAAATTATGTATCATTAGAATTCTCATACTCATTTAGTTTTGTTTGTTCAGATCTAGCCGTAGCTTAATTTTTTAATAACCAATTAATTAAATCTACTGGATCAGCAATGCTCCACGAGTGTGGATGTTTTTGATTGTTAGCATCTATTGGGAAGTTTTGATTATTGGGTGTAAGGTTAACCATAATAACAGCAAGGCTATTATTTTCTGCTTCTTGAAGTATAGTTGTTTGGGCGCTTACAGCGTAGGGGTGCTCTCCATAACCAGGTATTAAAACTAATATACCTTTGATGATTTTATCTTTGGGCGCTTGTTTTAAATAATAACAATCCTTTCCAAATAAATCATCATTTGTTACTTTGGGTGGAAGTTGGGCAAATAGTGGAATTACGAAAAGGTTAAAAAATAAAGCAAGCATTAGATTTTTCATAGTGGTTGTTTCCCTAAATTATGATTTTTAGATTTGCCTTTACTTAAAGCAATGCTAGTCTTGTTTCAATAAAATTAACAAGACTAATTATGGTAATCTCGTTGCCCACTAGGTAAGTGTCACTTTCTGGTGTGATGATAAAGCTATATTTTGGAGCTAGGTCTTGTATACAGTTCACAAACCCTCGAGATACTACTGGACTATTAGATAATTTAATCTCTATACATGCAATTGGCGTAATGCCTTGAACAAGTAGTAAGTCGCATTCTGCTCCTGCTTGGGTTCGGTAAAAAAACAGATCTAAGTGGTTAGGTTTAGCTTGAAAAATTTGCTCTACCACGTAGCCTTCCCATGAAGCTCCAACTCCGGGATGGCCGAACAATGCATCAAAACTGGCTATATTTAGTAATCTGTGCAGTATTCCAGTGTCTCTTATATAGGTTTTAGGAGATTTAACAAGCCGCTTTTTTGCGTTGATAAACCAGGGCTGTAATCGTCTAACCATATATGCCCCTTCTAAAAAGTCCAGGTATTTCATTACCGTGGTTGCACTTACCCCAAGTGATCTTGCAAAAACCTCTGCGTTCAATAAATTTCCGTTTGAATGTGCAAGCATGCTCCAAAAATTACGCAACGTTACAGGCGAGAGGGTTACGCCAAATAAGGTCGCTAAATCTCGTTCTACGTAGCTTCTAATAAAATCATTAAGCCATTCAATTGCGTCCTCATTATTTGTTGCTAACAGTGCTTCTGGGAAACCACCTCTGAACCAATTATTTTTATAGTTGGAAGATATGTCTAACTCTGTAATGCCGATGGGGGTCAATTCTGTATAAGCAATTCTGCCAGCAAGAGATTCGGATACCCCTTTTACGAGAATGGGCGACGCAGAACCTAATAAAATAAATCTGCCAGCTATACGATTTTCGTCTATCAAAGGCCTTAGAATAGCAAATAACTGGGGCATCAGTTGAATTTCATCAATAATTATTCTACTGTCCTTATGTAAGGTTAAATAACTAAAAGCATCTTGTAACTTATTTTGATCATTAGGATTTTCCATATCTAGATATAGATTTTCCTGTTTATCAGATTTTAATTGCTTAGCTAATGTAGTTTTACCAACTTGTCGTGGCCCTAAGATAGCTATAGCTGGAGTCTTCTTGAGCTTTTCTAAAAGAATGGATTGTAGATTTCTGCTAATCATTGCTCAAAGTTAAATATTAACCTAGTAAATCCAAACTTATAGTTTGGATTTACTAGGTTAATGCTGTAAAAGTCATAAAAAAGCCCCCAAATTTATCTAATTTTGGGGGCAGTACATTAAGATTGCTTTGCTTCATGCTTCGCAACTCCTCGCAATGACGAGAATGATTAATATCTATAAGTATCAGGTTTAAAAGGACCTTCTACTGGAACGCCAATATAATCAGCTTGGTGTTGATCTAATACGTCAAGTTCTACGCCGATTTTCTCTAAGTGTAAACGAGCAACTTTCTCGTCTAAATGTTTAGGTAAAACGTAAACTTTATTCTCGTATTTACCAGGGTTAGTCCAAAGCTCTAATTGTGCTAAAGTTTGGTTGGTAAATGAGTTACTCATTACAAAACTTGGGTGACCGGTTGCGCAACCTAAATTCACTAAGCGACCTTCAGCTAAAATGATTACGTCTTTACCGTCGATGGTATATTTATCAACTTGTGGTTTAATCTCCACTTTAGTATCGCCATAAGCACTGTTTAACCAAGCCATGTCAATTTCGTTATCGAAGTGGCCGATGTTACACACGATAGCTTTGTCTTTTAACGCTCTAAAATGCTGTTCGCGAACAATATCACAGTTACCTGTAGTCGTTACTACAATATCAGCTTCTTTAATCGCTGTAGCTAACTTTTTAACTTCATAACCTTCCATTGCTGCTTGTAAAGCACAGATTGGATCGATTTCGGTTACAATAACACGAACACCTTGTGAGCTTAAAGATTCCCCATGGGCATGGCGCGCGGCTATGCGGTGTTTGCCAATGGCGGCTACCTGGTCACGCCCTATTTCATCAATCGCATCGACGACCGCAACGGCACGCCGGTGTACGTTGCCAGTCCGGCGCGCGCCTGCGGCGACTGCCA
>DATJDT010000608.1:0-9659 GCA_035497275.1 Pedobacter sp. | reverse complement strand
GTTATTGGGCTTCGACTCCGCTCAGCCTGACAAGCTTTGTCACCCTGCGCGGAGTCGAAGGGTTAGACTAATTCGCACTCAAATAACGTGCTAAAATGTTTTTTCAGTTGTTCTTTTATTTAATTTCGATGGTACAATTTCCTGCGCTAGTAATGGAAACATTTTCAAATGAATTATTTTCAATATTAAGATTGGTATTAAATAAATTTAAGCTAACTGATTCTATGTAGTTTTCTCTAAAATTAATTGAGTTTACATCAATCGTATTTAGCTTTAAGCTCTTAATTTTCGTATCACCTTCAAAACCTATTGTTTCAGTATTCTTAACATTTAAGGTTAAGCTATCTGATGTCGCTTTAATGATTAGATCATTTGCACCATCAACAGTTAAAGCGTTTACATTAGGTGCATACACAAAAATATTGATATAGTAGCTTCTTCCATCGTTACCTCCCTCAGGGTTGTTTTTGATGGTAATTTGCAGTTGACCATTCGCATCAACAGCTGTAGTAATTAACTCTTTAAAATAATTAGGAACTTTGATGCCAAATTTATCATCCTTGATGAAATGCACCTGTAATGCCATTCTTTTAGCATCCACAACATTCACTGATTTAAATGGATTTGCAACGGCTAAGGATGTCATGTTCTTGCTTGCAATGCCAAAAGCTTCGATCTTTCGATCCACTTGGCTATAGGTTCCCTTTTCGTATTGTGTTGCAGAAACAATTACCATCCCTAAAAGAGGGATTACGATTAATGATGATGCAAAAGCGATTAATAATTTATTACTTAATTTCATTTTCTTAAGGATTAAAAGTTTCTTTAACAAAAGAGTTGTAACGGGTTTCCAATTCATCAAACCCAATATTTAACAAATACACATTTCTAAAAACAACTGGAAGTTCTTCGTCCATGAATTGTGTTTTGCGGTAGCTTTTCACGTTGGTTAAAGCTTCGTCTGAAACGAAAAAGCCTACCCCTCTTTTATTATTAATTATATTTCTATTCTGCAGTAAATCATAGGTACGCATTACCGTGTTTGGGTTAACTTCAAGTTCAACGGCTAACTCTCTTACTGACGGCACTTTCTCATCAACTTTCCATTTTTCTAGGAGAATATGTTCACAAACATATTCCGCGATTTGAAGGTATATTGCCTTATTATCTCTAAATTCCATAGCTATCTATTTAAAATTAAACCTCTTTTTCCTTTAAGCGCACATAGGTAATGCTCCATACAATTGCTGTTAGCAGCAACATGAGTGCGAAAATGGCTAACTCTGCCCAAAATTTCCCATCGTTCATGTTACCATTACCATGATTAACCGAAATTCTTCCTTCAAATAATGCTTGCCCTGCTTTCACAATAATAAAAGTCCAAATTCCAGAGAAGATCATCAATGAAATAGCTGTCTTAATGTAATGAAAGCGATTGAAGTAAATAGAGCCTAATAAGAATAAACTCGTCACAAAAAATGGAGTTAAGATAAATATCGACTTAAATTCTCTTGGATTATTCTTGCTAAAGAAATAGGTAATATTATCAACAGTTTTAGTTATGCCTCCAGAGCTAATTTTGGTAGTACTGTGAGCTATGCTTCTCAATTTACTCACAAAAGCCAGATCTGTTAAGTAGAAGATGACTAAAAAACTTATCGTACTTAATACTGCCGTAAAAAGAATACCTGTTAAAAACTTCTCAAAAGTAGATGCTGGTATCATTAAGTCTATAATTGCCTTCGGTTTTTGGCCCAGATGCGCAAAATAACTACTTGAAATAACTGTGATAAACAAGAAACCAAATATTAAAAATAATGGTTCTCTAAAATGCATTGACCTTTCAGAAAAAGGATAATTTTCAGCTATCGTACTCCATGTAGCAAAACCATAAAAGGTGATAATAACACCAAGTACGACCGCTAAGGTAATCAGGTAAATTTTTCCAAATTCTAGCCATTGTCTCCTCAACAAAAGACCGAAACGTTGTATGTTAAATGTATTGTTCATGTCTGTTTAAGATTTAGTTAAAAATTGGTTTTAATTTATTTTTTTCTGCTAACACTGCGTTGAATAGCAATTCGATATCTAGCTTAGTATCTTCTTGGTGATAGTTTTGAACAACAGCATTAAAGCCTGCTAATGATGGCTCTGAATAAATCACTGTTTCATCGAGTTCCTTAACCCGTTTAAAGCATAGTTTATTAGTAATTTCTTCAACAGATGCTTTTAATGCAATGCTACTTTCATCGAGCATGATAACCGTATCTATTAAATTATCCAAATCTCTTACCTGGTGTGTTGAAATAATAATACAACGGTCATCTGTTAAAACCGAAGCCATAATTTTACGGAACTGCGCTTTTGAAGGAATGTCCAATCCATTGGTTGGTTCGTCCATGATAACCAATTTAGCTTGTGTAGCTAAACCAAATGAGATAATTACTTTCTTTTTCTGACCATAACTCATGTTAATCAGCTTCTGCCCTACCGGAATATCAAATTCTGCCAACAATGCTGTAAAATAAGCATGATCAAAATCTGGATAAAAAGCTGCGTTAGCTTTCACAAAAGCATCTATTTTAACCGCCGGTAAATAAAACTCTTCCGGTATGAAACAAATTTGCTGCAATAACGAAGGTTGTCTTTTGGCTGGATCGTAACCCATTACCTCCATAGTTCCGCTTTCCGCGTAAACTAATCCGGCAAGGTTTTTTAATAAACTTGATTTACCAGCGCCATTTTTTCCTAGTAAGCCATAAATATGACCGGCACTTAATTGCATGCTCATATTTTTGAATAACAGTTTGCCTTTGCTGTAACCAAAATTTAGGTTGTTTATTTTAATCATACTATACTGTATTAGTTAAATAATACACTAAAGTATAAGGATAATTTGGAACTACCAAATTTTTTTGAAAAAAGATTTAAAAGAGGAAAAGAATTTGAAGGTAAAAATGGAGAGTGGAGGGTGAAAGGCGGAAGGTTGAGGTGGAACAACAAGCTCGTCATTGTGAGGTACGAAGCAATCTCTATTTTAGCGTTTTGCCTAAAGATTGCTTCGTACCTCGCAAGGACGAGCTAGCTGCAGATGAACTAATGATTAGCGAGCCTAAATTGGCACGCTAATTCCAAAGCTCACATTTCGTCCTTGATTATAAATCCCTACTGGTTTATATCTACTTAGATGGTTAAAATAAAGCTTGTCGCTTAAATTCTGACCAGTAATCCAAACATTAATCTTTCCTTTTTTGGTCTTAAATGAAGTTCCAATTCCGGCATCTAACAACGTATAACCGTTTGTTTGGGTTTCGAAACTGTCAAAACGACTTTGCTTAAACACGTTGGTTAATCCAATTTTAAAGAAACTATCATTTAAGCCTTTAATATTCGGAACAAAGCGCACTTCATTATTTAAACTTGCTGCAGGAATAAAAGGCAACGGTAAATCATTAGCTTGGTTTGTACCTTTTACATAAGAAAAAGTATTTTCAAAGTGGATGGCTTTGATCAAGTGAAAATCCATCGACGCTTCACCGCCAATTAAATTAGCGTCAGTTTGTACAAAGCGGTAAACCGGCAAACTAGTTGTTAATCCCCCTTCGTCGGTAAATGGTGTCGTTTCGTTGTTAAAATTCCCAGGATAGATATAATTATAAATACGATTGCTATAGGCGTTTAATCCAAAGGTAATATGCTCTGCTGTATATTCTAGTCCTAGATCAAATTGCAAACTAGTTTCCTGTTTCAACTTACTGTTCCCAATTTCATATCTAAATGTTCCTTCATGTCGGCCATTTGCACCTAATTCTGCGATATTTGGCGCTCTAAAGCCCGAACCGGCATTTGCTCTAAACACTAAGTTCTTGGCTAGTTCATAAGACAACCCAACTGAACCAGAAACATTTGAAAAGCTATTTTCGAATGCGGTAAACACGGGTGCTCCATCTTCTGTTAGCTCCTTTCCCGTTACTGTTTTATAGTCGTAACGTAAGCCAAAGTTAACTGCACCTTTTGCAAAGTTGCGCTTCAAATAACCAAAAACTCCAATGTTATTACTATTGTAATCAGGAATTAGATATTCAT
Source organism: Pedobacter sp. (assembly GCA_035497275.1). Lineage (GTDB taxonomy): Bacteria > Bacteroidota > Bacteroidia > Sphingobacteriales > Sphingobacteriaceae > Pedobacter. The sequence continues at coordinate 5,573 of DATJDT010000608.1, read as the reverse complement.
CTCCATTATTCACATTGTTTTGATACATCCCCTGTACGCCAACGGTTGGCTCCCATTGTCCCTTATTGGCAAATGAATATTTTACATCATAAGTATACGAGTTGAGATCAAGATGTAAACCAGGAGCATCTTTACTTTCTTCGAATTCCTTACGAATATTCTTCTGAAATGCGAAGTTGCTTTTCAATTGTCCGCCACCTAATAAAATATTGCTACTTAATACCGCTCTATAATGGTTAATGTTTTGGTAAGGCAGACCTAATTTTCTGGTGCGGGCATCGGTATTGCTTAGCACGTTTCCATCCTCATCTACAAAGTTTCCATCTGTATCTGGCCCTTCTTCAACCAAACCAACATTGGTATTAAACCTCGACAAGTTTAGATGAGTGTATCCCCATGATTTATTTAGGCCGATCATTCCACTGGCATTTGTTTCATTAAATCCAGCATTAGGAACGGTTTTACCTGCGTAACCAAAGCCATACGCATTTTTATACGATACTCTACCTCGATATACCAAACCATTATTATTTCCCTGCAACATTAAAGAAGAAGCTGATAAGCCATTATTTGTCGCATAATTGGTGGTAAAATTCCCATTAAAATCTCCCTCAGCAGGTACAAAATCTTCAATAATATTAATTACTCCACCCAAGGCGTCAGATCCATATAATAAACTCGCAGGGCCTTTTAAAATCTCTATTCGAGCAGCAGAAAATTGATCCACTTCAACCCCATGCTCATCGCCCCATTGCTGAGCTTCTTCTCTGGCACCATCTACGATTGTTAATACTCGATTATAACCGAGGCCTCTAATGGTTGGTTTGGAAATTGCACCTCCGGTAGTAACTTGAGAAATACCGGGCACCTTTGAAATCGCATCTATTAAGTTGGTAGCACCTGCTTGTGCTAATTTTTCGCGGTTAACCGATACTACCGCTAAACTATTGGTTTTATTGTTCGAGCTAAACGGCGATCCCGTAACTACTACCTCGGCGCTTTCAATAACAGCTTGTTCGAGAGAAAATTTCAGGCTCTGTGCATCGGCAAGATCTATTAACTGTGAAATTGTTTTATAGCCGACATAACGTATCTCAATTAAAAATTTACCTTTAAGCGGAAGGTTTTTGATCAAAAACTCGCCGTTAGCATTCGTAATGGTAGTTGCTTTCAAATCGGCTATGTGAATAGTTGCCCCAACTAAGGCTTCATTTGTTGTAGCATCGATAACTTTTCCTTTGATTTCCGCTAAGTTGTTCGCAAATAGTGGGCTGACGAAATTCATCGTCAATAATATCACCAAGATAAGGTGTACTTTCTTCATAATTATTTTCTTTTAGTAAACAATAAATTTTCCACGAGCAATTATGCTTATGGAGGATCAAGAAAATAAGGAAGAAGGAGGTCCTCTTAAAGAGGTAGAAATTAAAGCAGGATAAGCATTTGTATAAATAACAATGCCTCTAATAACATTTTCACTTTGCAAGTGAATAGTGTTAAGCTGTGATGAAACTGTGTAATTCTTCTCAAAATGAGCTTTACAGATCAAACAGTTCTCTTGCTGTGTTTTGAAGTGAACTTTATGGGTACAATGTTTTTCAACAGGCTCGATATTTACTTCTTCATGGTGGTGCATGGCACTCCATGGCGTAATGGCAAGGGAAAAAACCCAAAGCATTATTACGGTTAGAACCTGGTTGATATGTAAACGTTTTGTTTTCACTCCAATAGCAAACCTACGTAAATTACATAAATTTCATACATTTGGCATTGTAACATTGCGTTTATATGATTAAACAGTTTGCATTAGTTGGTTTAGGTGGTGCTTTAGGTAGTATGCTTCGCTATGCAACATCTTTATTAACTGCCAGATATTATACCAATACATTTCCAATTGCAACCTTTATTGCAAATATTTTAGGTTGCTTTTTAATTGGGATGTTAATTGGCTATTTTATTAAAAATAGTAATCAAAACCTGCAATTATTATTAATCACTGGGTTTTGTGGGGGATACACAACGTTTTCTACCTTTTCTGCTGAAAACATTTCTTTGTGGCAAAATCAAAATTACTTAAGCTTAATTACTTATACGTTTGGCAGTATCATTGTTGGCTGCTTTGCAGTATGGCTGGGATTAATGCTCCATAAATAATGCTATAAAGTCCATATGGCCCATCATCATTTATTGCAAAACGATGATAAATAAAGCGTTAAATTTGAAACTAGTCAAACAATTTTTACGTTTTTAAACAGAAAAGAAAATGGCAACTGCAGCACAAATCAAAAAAGGGTATATTGATTATGTTTTAACACATGATGAAAAGCCTAAATCTGTATATAGCTTTGTTAAAAAGCTAAAGCTTAGTGAGGCTGATTTTTATGCCTACTATGCATCTTTCGAAAGTATCGAAAAGATGATTTGGTTTGAGCTAACAGTTGAAACGATAGACGAGATACAGAAACAGGAAGTATGGGAGCAATATTCTTCAAGAGAGAAGATGCTGTCATTCTTTTATAGTTATGTAGAATTGTTAAAATCTCAACGCAGCTTTGTGGTTTATAGCTTAAAGAATCATGGGAAACGTTTATCTACACCAGATGTATTATCAGGCGTAAAGCCGATTTTTGAAAACTTTGCTGAGCAAATTATCAATGAAGGTTTAGAGAGCGGTGAGCTTGCCGACAGAAAATTCTTTAGTAAACGTTACAAAGATGCTTTATGGGTGCAATATGCATTTATTTTAAACTTTTGGATAAGCGATGACAGTGCAGGTTTTGAAAAAACAGATGAAGCCATTGAAAAAGGAATCCAAGTAACTTTTGATTTATTTCAACGTTCACCAATAGATAACCTTTTTGAATATGGGAAATTCCTTGCTCAAAACGGAAAGCTAAAAGAGAAAATGGGATTTTAACTATCTATGAAAGCACAGGAAACCATGCCTACCACTAAGGTAGAACGCTCTGCCAAATTTGTTAAAACAGGTTTTCAGATCGGCGGAAATTATATTAAGCACTATTCGAAAAAAATCTTCAATCCCGATCTTAGTCGTGATGAATTAAATGAAGACAATGCTGCTGATATTTATAATTCATTAAGCGAGCTGAAAGGCTCAGCCTTAAAAATTGCTCAAATGCTAAGCATGGATAAGAATATTTTACCAAAGGCTTACGTTGATAGGTTTACACAATCACAATATAATGCACCACCGCTATCCGGACCACTGATCGTCAGAACATTTACCAAAAGCTTCGGTAAAACTCCAGAGAAAATATTTGATCATTTTAACATCAAATCTACCCATGCTGCTTCTATTGGACAAGTTCATGAGGCGCAATTGAATGGAAAGAAACTTGCAGTTAAAATTCAATACCCTGGTGTTGGCGATAGTATTTCATCTGACTTAAAATTAGTAAAGCCTTTCGCTTTTAGGTTATTAGGCATGAGCGAGCAGGAATTGAATATTTACATTAAAGAGGTTGAAGAACGCCTATTAGAGGAAACTGATTATGAATTAGAAGTTCGCCGTTCGATAGAGTTTTCTGAAGCATGTAAAAATTTAAAAGATGTAATCTTTCCAACATATTACCCTGAACTTTCGAGTGGCAAAATCATCACCATGGATTGGCTCGAGGGAATGCATCTAAAAGAGTTTTTACAGACTAACCCTAGTCAGGCACTCAAGAACAAAATTGGGCAGGCGTTATGGGATTTCTATAATTTTCAACAGCATGAGTTAAGGGCCGTTCATGCAGACCCCCATCCTGGGAACTTTTTAATAACCAAAGACGAAAAGTTGGGCGTAATCGATTTTGGATGTATCAAAGAAATGCCTGATGATTTTTACAAGCCTTTTTTCTCTCTTACATCAACGCGTATGTTCGAAGATAAGAAGGCCACGATCAAAGCTTTCCGTGAATTGAAAATGATTTTACCTAATGACAATGAGGCGCAGATAGAATTTTATTATAAGTCTTATAAGGAGATGATTAGTTTATTTGCCAAGCCGTATGTAACCAACACATTCGATTTTAGCGAGGAGGGATTCTTTAACGATCTTTATACTTATGGGGAAAAAGTAACTAAGATGCCCGAATTCAAACAAGCTAGAGGCGTAAAGCATTTCATTTACATCAACAGAACGAATTTTGGCCTATACAATATTTTACATGAGCTCAAAGCAATGGTTAGAACAGATACATTTAAGCCTCATGTTTATTGAAATTAATCGGTCATTATTTTTTTCCAGTAAACAATTCCACGCTTGATATTTTTGAGAAAGGCTGGCGAAAGAAGTCGGACAAGACTAGATTGAAAAGATCGGTTTTTTCATAAGATCCAAAATGTGTTGCTCCAGGCATTACAAAAAAGTTGGAATTCTTTATCGCATAAAAAATCTTAATCGAATGTTCAAGTCTTATGGCATCTCGATCGCCCGACATAATTAACACTGGACATTTTATTTTTTTCAAATCTTTTTCAGTAATGTCTGGCTGATAAGCCAACAATGAATAAAGTCTTTTTATGGTAAAGTTCTTAGTGGTTTTCAAAGTGTCCATAACCATTTGATCAATCTCATCAAATACGGCAGATTTACCTGGAAAAATATTTGCACCAAAAGTAGCAAGTTTAGCAACTTTGCCTGGGTAGTGAATAGCCAATAAAAGTCCCAAAATACCACCATCACTCTGCCCCCATACATAGGCACTATCGATTTTCAAAGTTTCCAACAAAGCATTTACATCACTTGCCATTTGCATATATGTTAATGACTTAGCTGTACTGTCGATAGATTTTCCATGTGCTCTACTGTCAATTGCAATAACTTGAAAATGGTTTTTAAAATACTCGATTCTTTTCCCTTGAGACCGAATAGAACCACCATTCCCATGAAGTAATATCAGCGGTTTTCCACTTCCATAAACTTCGTAATATAGCTTAATGCCATTTACAGTTTGATAGTTACCTGCCTCCTGATTATCGCCATACTTAATAGTGGGGGCTTGACCAACTGCACTTCCAATTGTAAAAAAAATTAATAGTAGCGTAAAAATTGAATGCTTCATCTTGCTGTTAGGTTTTAATAAACACCTAATATACGAAATAATTCGTACATTAGGTAATCCCTTTCAGTAATTAAAATCTAAACATCGTTTCTTTACCGCCAACCTTACCGCCAAAATTTTGAATATTATACGTTAGCGTAACCATGCCATATCTGCCTAGATTATTGGTTCTTTGATCTCTAACCATATTTTCCGTGATATAAATATAGCGTCGGTTATTAGTATCTAAAATATCACTTACACTGGCCTTGAGTTGTAATCTATCATTTTTCATAAATAACAATGTTACTGCTGCATTCCAAAAGGCCATCCCTTTATCTTGCCCAGCTACAGTTTGTGTGTTATATTGCCAGCGATAATTGGTTTCCCAAACTACCTTTTTAGGCCATCTAACTATCAATTCACTATCGCTGTTGTGATTGTAATAGTTTAGATTTTGAAAGAAGCTATCTTCGTAAAAGCTCTTATTAAAGCCAAAACTGTATGTTTCTCCAAATTCAATCT
>DATJDT010000607.1:0-2741 GCA_035497275.1 Pedobacter sp. | reverse complement strand
GTGAACGAGGTATTAGAAGGAAATCCTGCGCATAAACAAGATGTGAGGCCAGGCGATCAAATTGTTAGTATCAATGATATTCCCACATTTGGAAAAGATAGAAACCAGATTAGTTTGTTACTGCGCGGACCTAAGGGTTCTGCTGTAAAGCTGAAGCTCGAAAGAGCAGGGCAAACCATAGACAAAGTGGTAGTTAGAGAGGAAATTAAACAGGGCAATGTAAGTTATAGCGGTATGTTGAGTAATCAAGTTGGCTATATCAAATTGGATAAATTTTTAGAAAATTCTGGTCAAGAAGTTAAAGATGCTTTAGTGGCCATTAATAAGCAACAACCAAAAGGCCTTATTTTGGATTTGAGAAATAATGGTGGGGGAATATTACAAGAGGCCGTTAAAATTGTGAACTTGTTTGTTCCCGAGAATTTATTGTTGGTTGTTCAAAAAGGCAGAAACCCTGCTAAAACTGTTAGATACGAATCAGTAGCCAAACCAATTGCATTAAACCTTCCTTTAGTTATACTAATTAATGGTTCTTCTGCTTCAGCATCTGAAATTGTAGCAGGAGCATTACAAGATTTAGATAGGGCAGTTGTTATGGGGCAACGTAGTTATGGAAAGGGATTAGTGCAACAAGCGTTTAACCTTCCTTACAATAGTTTGGTAAAGATTACAGTCGCGAAATATTATACTCCGTCTGGCAGGTGTATTCAAGCCTTGGATTATGGGCATAAAGACCAGAATGGGCTAGCGGAAAAGTTTGCCGATTCTGTAATGAAAGCCTTTTCAACAAAAGGTGGTAGAACAGTGTATAACGGCAATGGAATTTACCCAGATGTTGTTGTTGCTCCTTCAACTCATAGTATGTTAACACAGACATTAAGTTCAAATAATTTGTTTTTCGAATTTGCTAATCAATTTAAACAGAGCCATAAAGAAATAGGTGATGTAAAATCATTCCGTTTAAGTGATTCTGATTATCAGTTGTTTTTGGCTTCTTTAAAAGGTAAAGATTATGCTTATACCTCAAATGCAGATAGATTATTGGAGCGATTTAATCTAGAAGCAGAAAAGGAAAATAGATTGGCCGCTATTAAAGCAGATTTCGAAAGCTTGAAAGAAAAATTGACCCTCTCTAAAAAGAATGAACTTGCTAATCATAAGCAGGAAATAAAACAGGTTTTAGAAACACAAATCGTAAGTCGGTATTATTTTGAAAAAGGAAAGATTGAGCAAGCATTTCAATATGATCAAGAAGTGAATAGTGCAATAAAAATCCTTAATGCTGATTCTCAGCTATCTGCTATCTTGAAGGGAGATGGCACTTATAGAACAATTGGCACTCCAAAGAAACTTAGCGATCAAAGTAGGTAAGGAAGAATTTCTTCGCGCCAATAAACTAAAAGTTAATTTGTTAACTAAGGGATTGGACTTTAATATTTTAGCAATTTAGAGCTAGAAGTGTTAAAAAATGTTAAAACTTAAACATTTAATAATCAGGCAATTAATATTAATGTCTTGATTATTATTTTGTTTATAAGATACTTTTGTCCATATTTATGTATTAAAGAATAATAACTAACTAATAACTAACCTAAATTTATTAATTTATGAAAAAACTTGTACTAAGTTTATTTCTGCTGGTATGCGTTGCGGTTTCTGCAATGGCGCAAGACAGAACAGTTACTGGTACGGTTACATCAAAGGGAGATGGGCTACCAATTCCCGGTGTAAGTGTGAGAGTAAAAGGTAACCAAAGTGGTTCCATTACAGATGGAAGTGGTAAGTACGCCATTAAAGTACAATCTGCAAATACCGTATTAGAATTTACTTCAATCGGATTTTTGTTACAAAGCAAAACAGTTGGTTCGGCAAATGTAATCAATGTTGTTTTAGAAGAAGATCAGACAACCTTAGGAGAGGTTATCATTACTGGTGCTTATGGTGCTAAACAAACACCTAGATCTGCAACAACAAATCTTCAAAGTATTGGAGGTGATAAATTAAATACTGTAAGAAGTACTAACGTAAACAATGCATTAGCGGGTAAAGTAGCGGGTGTTCAAGTAAGAAGCCAGTCGGCTGCTACGCTTGGTAGAAATACGGAAGTTAGGTTGAGAGGTGGTTCTGGATTTGGTGGTGGTGCTGGTGCGCTTTATGTTGTTGATGGTACAATTCTTCCGAATGCGGATGATTTGAACTTAGATGATATTGAAGATGTTACTGTATTACAAGGCCCAGCTGCAGCAGCCCTTTTGGGTTCTCAAGGTGTAAATGGTGCAATTATGATTACCATGAAAAAAGGTAAAGCAAGCGCAGGTGCAGGTGTAACCGCTAACATGGGGGTTACTTTCGAAAATATGTACGTTTTACCTAATTATCAAAATTCTTATGCAGGTGGTGCGGTAGGCTCATTAACGAAATATACTTGGAAAGCTAATGATCCAGTTGAATGGAAAGCATTAGATGGCAAGTATTATCCTGATTATAGTGATGATTCATCATGGGGTCCACGTATGGTAGGTCAAGAATATATTCCTTGGTACGCATGGTACCCAGGTACTAAATATTCATATAAAACGGCTTCGTTAACTCCGCAACCAGATAATGCATTAAATTATTACGAACAAGGTGTACAATTGAATAATTCAATCACATACGGTACAGCTAATGAGCGTTCTAATTTTAAAATGACTTACGGAAATGTGTATACTAATGGTATGATTCCAACAAGTAGTTTGAAG
>DATJDT010000606.1:0-2032 GCA_035497275.1 Pedobacter sp. | reverse complement strand
GGAAATACTAGCCGTAAAAAAGTATTGGCGTTCAAGGATGCTTATCATGGCGATACTTTTGGTGCTATGTCGGTAAGTGGTCGAAGTATTTTTACTGATGCGTTTAATGACTTACTATTTGATGTTGAGTTTATTGATTTGCCATGTAAGGAAAACATAGAAAACCTACAGTCTATAATCCGTAGTTTACAGTCAGAATTAGCTTGTTTCATTTTCGAACCCCTCATATTAGGTGCAGGGGGAATGCAAATGTACGAGGCTATGTATTTGGATAAATTAATCGAAGTTTGTCAGGAAAACCAAATTTTGTGTATTGCAGATGAAGTGATGACGGGATTCGGTCGTACAGGGACTTATTTTGCCTGCGAACAGTTAAATTCAAAACCCGATCTATTTTGCTTAAGCAAAGGCTTGACAGGTGGAACAATGCCATTAGGTGTAACTACTTGTAATGAAAAAATTTTTGAGGCTTTTTTAAGCGACGATAAATTGAAAACCTTATATCACGGGCATTCCTTTACTGCGAACCCAGTAGCTTGTGCTGCTTCATTGGCAAGTTTAGCTATTTTATTAGAACCCCAAACGCTTGCAAATATTAAACGCATCGAAACTCAGCATTCTCTATTTAGAGATAAAATTGCAGGTCACTCGAAAGTTAAAACAATTAGACAAACAGGGACAATCATTGCTATTGAGTGGCAAACAGGGGAATCAACATCTTATTTAAGCACATTAAGGGATAAGCTTTACACTTATTTCTTAAGTAAAGGAATTGTACTCAGGCCTTTAGGAAATATTATTTATATTTTGCCTCCATATATTATCACTAACGAAGAACTGGCGTATATTTACAGCACAATTAGTCGAGCACTAGACGATATATAATATGCACTTAAATACCCTTCTTTCAAGCATTGTTAAAGATCATACTTTACATTCAAAATGGCTAAATACCCTTTCCTTTATGGAAAATGCTGGAGCCAGAAAAATCTCTGCAGCCGAACATAAAGAAGAAGTAACCTTATTGATCTTAAAGCATGCTGCTGAAGAACATCGTCATGCTTATTATTTAAAAAAGCAACTGGCTAAATTAGACGATACTTTGTGTAGAACCTATCAAAGCAGCGAGCTATTAGCTCCAAATCACACACGTTTTTATTTAAATACCTTAGATATCCAAGTGTGCAGATATTTGAAAAACCATTTTAATTTGTCGGGTGCCGATTTAAAGTTTGCTGCTTATTTGTTTGTGACTTATGCTATCGAAGTTCGTGCAGACGAGCTTTATCCAATTTATCAGGAAGTATTAACTGAAAATGAAAGTAAAGTAACTGTTAAATCAATTATCTTAGAAGAAGAGGGGCATTTAGAAGAGATGCTCAATCAGCTCAAGGAGTTTTCTCCAGATTGGGAAAAACATGCCCAGAAAATCATCAATATAGAACAAGCTATGTTTGAAGATTGGATGCGTGGTCTAAAGGAAGAAGTTGCTCAATAGATTATTGGCGGGTGTTGCCACCCGCCGAAAGTAATCTAACCTATTATTTTTCTCTTAAGTAAACGTTTTTGTTGGTTGATTTGAAAATAAGATCAATACCACCGCCATTAAGTTTACCTTTTATTCTATCACCACTCGAATAGTATCCTCTAGTAAGAAGAGTGTGACCATCTGTGCGGAAACTCGGTGCGCTATATATTCGACCTTCGACTGCTTTAACCTCTACTCCATCAATTAAAGTTTTCGTGTTTTCTACTTTAACCCCCTCTACTATTTTATTTATAGACTGATTTACATTTGCTGGGACAGTTGTGGCCGCAACCTCTCCACGAGCATATCCAGTAACTACCACCTCTTCATTTTTGTTTTTCCCACTTCCTGTAGTTTTTGTTTTAGCAGCTGAGCTAGGAGCTACATTATTACCTGTAATCATGATTACGTTATCCCCTTGTGTAGTATATACTTGTCTATTTGCCGCACGTGCTCCTGTAGTAGTAATTACGCTCGGCAAGATTTCGGTTTCTATTACTTTAT
>DATJDT010000605.1:0-4028 GCA_035497275.1 Pedobacter sp. | reverse complement strand
GTCTGGATACTTTTGGCAAACTCTTCACCAACTTCTTTATTGGTAGATCCATATGCTGGTACTAAGATATAACCGATTCCATTAGACAATAATTTTGCTTCTGCCTTGCGTTGCACGGTATTGCTGGTGGCATAGTTCTGTGCTCCAACCTTGTCTTGGATAAAAGAATGGTTATCGCCCGCTTTTTGCAACTGTTGAAGTACAAAGCTATTTAAAACCCGTGCATCAGCAACTGTTTTTAAACCTTTACCTAATGATTTCAAATCTTCTTCTACCGACTTCCAATCAATCGAATCGGTATAGATTGAATGTTGCTTTACAATATCTGTAAACTCTTTGTTGAATTTTAAAACTTCGGCAGTAGGTGGGTCATTTGCGCCTTCATACTCTTCAATGGCAAAATCATCAAACCACACAGTTCCAGTTCCCGTTGTGTAAGCACCTAAATAAAGGTTTTTCGCTTCCTTATCTACTATAAGCGTCATTGAGTATTTCTGCCAATCGGCTGTGCCACTAATTGTAACGCCTTGCATTCCTGAATTTTCAAAACCAATTCTTTTTTTATCGCCATCCCAAATCTGGCACCACATAGCAACATTGCCTTTCAGGTTTTCAGTTTTGATGTAAGCTGTAATCTTAATTCTTTTTAATTCCTTATAAGCAATAGGAATGTTCTGCGTAACATTCATGTATTTAGATGGATCCTCTGGCTTGCCCTCCATCTTGAGCGCGTAGGCGCCTGTATGTTTAACATCTCCTACCAAGGTGGCACTATAGCCAGGCACAGGAAGCACATTCCAATAAGCAGGTAGTTCGGCGTTTGTAGAAGCTTTTTGCTCAAAGCTTGAGTTTTGAAACTGTGCACATGCCGAAGCAGCATAAGCAATGTAAAAACAGCAGATAAGGATAACTTTTTTCATAGCAATACATCTGTAATAATTAAACTAATGTAATCAATTTGACTTCCTTTCAATGATATTATTTAGCTGAAATGCATAAAAAAACCGGAATTGAATAATCAATTCCGGTAATGTACCCAGTGCCGGAGTCGAACCGGCACGGTTTCCCACAGGTGTTTGAGACCAGCGCGTCTACCAATTCCGCCAACTGGGCATTTGCTTAATAGCGGGATGCAAATGTATTAAATAGGAGATGAATAAACAAGGTTTTTTTTTAATTCAAGTTAAACTTCTCATTAGCAACCTTTACCACATTAGATGTTGTAATAATAGCTACTATTAAAATGCCGATTACAATAGCTAAGGCAAATTGAATATTAGAATAAAGGTTACTTCCCGAAACCAATATGTTGGAATCTTTGATTAATTCTTCACCAACATTGCGCTGTAACTGGGTTAATTCGGTTAATTTTTTAGCTATTTCGTTAAACGAAGCATTGGTTTGCTGAATAAAATCTTCTTTATTGTTTATTGTTTGGTCATTAAGTAATACTGATTCTATTTTATTATTTGCTTTTAACTGTTGCTTCAAATCTCCAAGGTATTTTTTCTCTTCGGGAGTAAGCAATGTCTTTTCATATTTCGCAATTAATGAATTGATATTTGCATCGTGACTACCCAGTTTTTTGATCAACTCAATCCTCGAATCGGTAGATTTCTTTTCAATCATTGATTCGAGGAGATAACGTTTCGCATATAGATTCTCTGCCAAATAAAATAAGTCTGTAGCAGGAATCAATCTGTCATTGTACATGGAAATAAAAGCATTATTCATTTCTTTAATGCTTTTGTCTTCCAAAAGACGAATTAAAATGGTGCAAGCCATTACCCCGAAGAGAAAGATGGCGATTTTCGATTTTTGCTTTATTGTATGTTTGAAACTCATGATATGATTATTTAACTCCTTTGCTTGCTCTGGATAATAAGTTTGCTAGCCTTCTGTTCTTAAAATTTTAAGTGGTGGTTGATTTAATATTTTACGTGTACTCCATAGCCCTGTAATCACTACTAATAGTACTACACCTACAAAAAGCAATAGAATTGGAATTAGTGGCGGGTTAAAGGTTGACTCGAAGCTAAAGCGTGCCAGCAACCAACTTCCTGTTAATGCTAAAATTAACCCTGCTGCGGTGGCCAATGCGCCTAAAAAGAAATGCTCAATGGCATTAATGGCTAAGATTTGTTTACGGCTAGCACCTAAAGTTCTCAAAAGAATACTTTCTCGGATACGTTGATTTTTACTTGTCCATACGGCCGATAGGAGTACAATCCACCCGGTAACCATGCTAAACCCAGCCATAAAGCGAATTACAAAGCCAATTTTGTTGAGAATCTCATCTAATAGTTGTAATACAAGTGCCAAGTCAATAACCGATACATTTGGAAAGGCCCTTACTACAGCGCCTTGAAATTTAGCTGAGATTTCGTTGGAGGGAACTTTAGTCATTAAAACATGGAACTGTGGTGCAGATTCCAATACACCAGTAGGAAACACAACTCTAAAGTTTGTTTGCATTCTACTCCAGTTTACTTCTCTGAGGCTTCCCACAACCGTTGGAATAAGCATGCCTTGCACATTAAAAACAATTTTATCTTTTAGTTTAACATTAATTCCTCTAGCATAACGCTCATCAAGCGAAACATAAATAGGCTCATTTGCCTCGGCCTTGCCACTCCACACGCCCGCTATTACCTTTTCGGCAGCTGTTAAAGTATCTTGATAAGTGGCTCTTAATTCGCCTCTAAAAGCTCGGGTTTGCGTGCTATCCTTGCCTATCTTTTTACCATTGATTTCTTCAATACGCATGGTTATAATTGGCACTTGGTTCATTAAAGGCAATTTATATGACGTGGTGAGTTTAGCAAGCCCTTCTTTTTGGGTGCTCTGGATGTCGAATAATAACATGTTAGGCTGGTTTTCACTTGCCGATAGGGTAACTCGATCCATTAAAATGCCCTGTACAAAAAATAGTGTGCAAATAAATGTTGTAGAAAGCCCTATAGCTACGGTAAGCATTAACGTTTGGTTATTTGGCCGATACAGATTTGCAAATCCTTGTCGCCATAAATAACTTAAAGAAGCTGGCATTAATTTCTTTACCAAAAACATCAATAACTTTGAAAAGGCTACCAAGAGCAAGAAGGCGATTAATATACCACTGGTAAAGGCGACAGTTTGTACCATCGATTTCATTTGCAGATAAGTAAAGCTTAGGACAAATAAAATCATCAATACATACACCAGCCATTTAACGGGGTCTCTTTTGGTAGTGGTATTTTCGAAAGAGGCCCTGATTGCATTTAGCGGAGAAATTTTTCTTACGCCCAATAAGGACGGCAAGGCAAACAATATTGAAATCACTAAACCAAGTGCAATTCCTTGCAAAATCGCTGCCCACGAAATTTGCATGGTAATAGTGATCGGTAAAAAGTCTTTCAATACCATCGGTAATAAAAACTGTACCAAAGTGCCTAATGTGGCACCTATTAACGCCCCAATTAGCCCAATTACCATAATTTGAATAAGATAAATCAGAAAGGCATCTCTTGCTTTTAAGCCTAAGCAACGCAAAGTGGCAATGGCACCTAATTTTTCTTGAATATATACGTGGATTGCGCTCCCTACACCTATGCAGCCCAATAACAACGCAATAAATCCCGATAGAGCCATGAAACGGCTCATGTCTCTAAATGATCTGCCAGTTTCTGCCTTCTTTGATTCTACGGTGTCCAAATCTAAACCTTCTTTTTCTAGCCGAGGCTCTAATGTTTTAATCACTTTTGCTAATGAATCCGCGTTTTTATAGCGATAGTAAAAGCTGTAGGTAATGCGACTTCCGATTTTGGTTAGTCCGGTTTTTTCTAAATATCTTAAAGGGATATAAACTGTGGGTGCAATTGTTGCCGAGATACCTGTTTGACCTGGTGCCTTTTCTAAAATACCAGCAATGGCAAAATTAAGCGCGCCAACCTTGATAGAATCACCATTTTTAGCATTAAACTGCAGCATTAGCGTTTTATCCACTAAAGCATTTCTGTTATTTTGAAAGGTTTTTGCTGCAGTAATAG
>DATJDT010000604.1:0-8106 GCA_035497275.1 Pedobacter sp. | reverse complement strand
GAAAAATGATGGGCGATTATGAGCAAGGATGGGAGCGAAAATTACCTGCAGATATAGAGGTATTAAATGGAAGGGACTGGGATTGCGTGATGACAATACCACCCAATCAATGGGGATATAATTCGGACTGGAAATCGTCTTATATTAAAACTGCTCATGATTTAACCGATATGCTGCTCCACGCAGTGTCGATGAATGGAAATTTGGTCATTAATTTTGGCCCTGACGGTAAGGGAAACATCCGACCAGAAGAAAGTAACACAGCAGCTAAACTTGGCGAATGGACAAAAGTAAATGGAGAAGCTATTTATGGCGCAAAATATTCAGGCCTTCCAAAGCCAGATTACGGTTATTATACCAAAAAGGCTAATAAACTATTCCTTACGGTGATAAACAAACCTGTAAATGGAACGTTGCGGCTAGCTATTCCCAGAAGTTACAAGCAAAAGCCCGCCAATGCAGTTTTGCTAGTTGGAAATATAAAGCTTAATATAACTACTGTTGACATGGGTATGAGCGGAGATGGAGATGTTTACTATGATATTCAGTTACCAGCTAATTTAAATGCGACGTCGCCATTTGTGGTAAGCATCGAATTGATCAATGCAACAGGTAGAGGTAACAATTTTGGAGAGGCAAAAACCTAATCCATACTTTAAGGAACAATAACACATACAAATGAATACACGATTAATATTTTCCACCTTTACTTTTCTATTTATTTTAGCTTGCTGCGCATGCCCCGTTATTGCACAATCTGAGAGGCAGAACATTGCATTTAACACGGGTTGGGTATTTAAAAAAACTGATAACCTTAACGCCCAAAAAGATTGGGAAAAGGTATCCCTCCCACATACCTGGAATGCTACAGATATGCAATTATCTAAAGATTTTTATGAAGGCGAAGGACAATATAAGAAGGAAATCACTTTTGGAAAAGAGTATAAAGATAAGCGCCTATTCTTACGTTTTGAAGGGGTAGGACAAGTTGCCCAAGTATATGTGAATGATAAACTAGTTGGCACGCATAAAGGCGGCTACAGTGCTTTTTGTTTAGATATTACTTATGCTGTGCAATTAGAGAAAGTAAATACCATTTTGGTAAAAGCAAACAATAAGGCACGAAAAGATGTAATTCCAGTAAACCATTTTCTTTTTGGTGTATACGGGGGTATTTATAGGCCAGTAAGTTTAATTGTTACTAATAAAATTAATATTACCACAACCGATTATGCATCTCCAGGTATTTATATTTCTCAAAAAAATGTGGGCGCTAGTAGTGCTGATGTTAGTATTGCGGTGAAAGTAGAAAATGTAAGTAAACAAGCTGAAGATATACTGATCAATAGCAGCATTTATAATCAAAAAGGAGAAAAGGTTTTAGAAAAAGTAAGTACACACCATATTACAACCCAAGGTCGCCAGGAGTTTGTACAGGATTTGAAAGTAGTTAATCCGATCCTGTGGGATGGCTTTAATAATCCTTATCTATATAAAGTTGTGACCAAACTCGTTAAAAACAATGTAGTGATCGATGAGGTTGTGCAACCATTGGGTTTACGTAAATTCGAACTTGTTGCTGGGAAGGGGATGATGCTAAATGACAAGCCTTATACAATGTATGGTGTTTGTAGGCATCAAGATAGGTGGGGTTATGGAAGCGCTTTGAGTAATGACCAGCATAAGGAAGACTTAGCCATTATCAAAGAGATGGGGGCAACTACTATTCGTTTTGCACACTATCAACAGGCCGAATATTTGTATTCGGAGTGTGATACAACCGGTTTTGTAATTTGGGCTGAAATTCCATTTGTAAATACTTATACTGGTGAAGAGGCCGATAACGCCAAGCAACAATTGGAGGAGTTGATTAAACAGAATTACAATCACCCATCTATATACGTTTGGGGATTACATAATGAGGTTTATGGAAAAACACCTGCTGATTTTCCAGCGGTATTAACCCGTCAGTTAAATGATTTAGCAAAAACACTAGACCCTTATCGTTATACAGTAGCTGTAAGCGGCTATGGAGAAATGGATAGACCTACCAATTTGAATACAGATATACAAGGTATGAATCGCTACTATGGATGGTATGAGGGAAAAATTGGAGATATTGAGAAGTGGGCAATTGGGTTAGGACAAAAATATCCCAATAATTTGGTAATGTTGTCGGAATATGGTGCTGATGCCAATGTTTTTCAACAACAGGAGCAGGCTACGCTAAAAGAAAATTGGAATTATAATTTGCCACAGTATCCTGAGAATTTTGCTACTAAAACCCATGAAATTCAGTGGCCGATCATAGCAAAAAATCCAATCATAGCAGCATCTTACCTTTGGAATACTTTTGATTTCGCTACACCAATGTGGAATAGGGGAAGTATGCCTGCTAGAAATATGAAGGGTTTGGTAACTTTTGACCGTAAAATAAAAAAAGATAGTTTTTATTGGTACAAAGCCAATTGGAGCAAGGAACCTGTTTTGTATCTAACTGAACGCCGAACAACCGAACGGGTCAATGCGCTTACACCGGTTACAGTTTATTCAAATATTGGAGAACCTACGCTTTATCTAAATGGTAAAAAAGTAGCGGCAAAACCATTAGTGGTAAGTGTACCTGTTCACTACGTTTTTGAAAATATTCAATTAAAAAAAGGAAAGAATGTGCTTAAAGTGGTTTCTAAAAATAATGGCCAGGAATATAGCGATGTAATTACCTGGAATCTTAAATAAAGTAAGATCTAATGTGACAACGTCATTGCGAGGCACGAAGCAATCTCTTATCAAACTCCATTAAGGAGATTGCTTCGTGCCTCGCAATGGCGGGTGTTCTATTGCAAAGAACCAAAGGTTTTTAACGTGCAACTAAAAACTTAAAAACAGCATGGTGCCAAGTTTTACTCGCAATATCTTAAGCGCATTGTTAACCTGCTTTTTCACAGTTTGTTCTGATATGTTTAGCTGTTCGGCAATTTCTTTATGAGTTAATTTGTGTTTACGACTTAATTCGAAAACATCCTTCATCTTAGGGGGTAAATCAGCAATGCCTTTTTCTATAAGTGCAGCCAATTGTTTCTCGCGTATTCCATGATCTGTGATGCAGGAGCCTTGTGCCATATAACCCTGCAATGAACTCATGTATTTTGATTCAACATGTTGATGGGAGATCAGGTCTAAAATTTTGTTCCGTACAGCGCTATATAAATAAGAAGCAAGATTTGACTTTATTTCAATGATTGCCCTTTTTGTCCATAATTGAGCAAAAAGCTCATGGATAACATCTTGAGCTTCCTCTTTGTTGTTTAATTTTCGATACGCATGGACATAGAGCACATCAAAATAACGGTTATAAATTACGGTGTATGCGGAGGCATCGCCACTTTTTAATAACTCAGTTAATTCAACATCAGAGAGTACGCCATAAGAGAACATTGTTCAAATAATTAATTTGTTTTGAAACTAAATTGTAATTGAGGATGAGCTTATTGAAGTCTATATTCTTGCTATCAAAACTAATACAATTCGGCTAATAATCAAACATCAATTATACCCAACTATTTAATTTTTAATCAATTTTACTATATTTATAGCGCTACTATCCTTAATCAATATTCTCTTGGCGCATTCTAAAGTTTCAAAAGATATCAATACAACAGCTAACTGGTTTTTAACAAAGCCAAGAATAACTGGTTTTTTGTTTTTTCTATTTTTGCTCACTTTTGTAGCGTTAATTGTTTACCAGCGCTATGAGCTCTACTTAGAAAATAAAAATAGGGAAGTTACTGGGATATTGAGTGAAGTAGAACAGAACATTGAACAATCACTTAAAAATAACTATACCGTTTCTCTTACACTGGCGCTTACAATAGACGATAATGGGGTGCCTAAGAATTTTGAAGCCGTTGCAGAAAAACTCATTCAAACAAACCCTCACCTTCAAGCCGTTCAATTGGTGCCTAATGGGGTAATCAAATATATATATCCGTTAAAGGGAAATGAGAAAGCATTAAATTTAGATCTTTTTAAAAGTGTTCCTCGAACAGTTTCTGAAGCAAGAAAAGCTATTGAGACTAAGAAAATGTATTACCAAGGACCAGTAAAGCTTAATCAAGGCGGGGTAGGGTTAGTGGGTCGCTTACCCGTTTTTATCAATGATCAATTTTGGGGCTTTTCGGCAATTGTGATCAAGCTCGATACTTTCTTTAAAACTTCAGGGATTGATAATAGTAAGTATAAGAATTATAGGTTCCAGTTTTCTAAAATTAATTCGGAGAGTAAAAAGGAAGAATTCTTTCTTGATTCCCTGGATAAATATAATCTTGGTCAATCAAAGTCTATCATTTTTCCCGATGGCGATTGGAAATTATATGTAACCTATATTAATAAAGCAGATGTTTGGTTTCAATTAATTAATACCATACTATTTGGTTTAAGTTTAGCTATGTTATCAAGTTACCTACTCACAAGGTTAATCGTTAAACAGTCCGACTTACAACAAATGTTTGCAAAGCAGGGTGAAGTTCTGGTTAATACCGAAAGTAAGTTTAAAGGTATTTTTGATAATGCTGCTATTGGTATTGCTAGAGTTAACTCGAAAAGCGGAGCATTATTGGAAGTTAATAAATATTTGTGCGATTTTTTAGAGTTTAAAGAAGAAGAGCTTATTAATAAAAAAATAAAGTCGCTTATTCATCCAGATGACGTAGTGGAAGACACGCGCCTATTTAAATTGTTCCTGAAAGGTGACCTTCGACAAGTTACTACAGAAAAAAGATATATTGGCAAGAGTGGTCATGTAAAATGGGGCAGTGTAACAGTAACCCCGCTTTGGAAAATTGGTGAAGAACCTACAAATCATATTGTCATTTTAGAAGATTCGACCGAGAGAAAAGCTGCCGCCCAGGTATTGGTTGAATCTGAGCAACGGATCCAGTCGCTGATCAATACAATTGATGGCATTGTATGGGAAAGCAATATAGACGAATCTTCACCCATTTTCATCAGTCAAAAAGTGCAGGATATTTTAGGTTATACGGTGAAAGAGTGGATGAGTAGCAAGAGCTTTTGGCTAGACCACCTCCATCCTGATGATCGCATAAGGATGATTGATTACTTAAAGCTTAACCTGAAAAAGAAAAAGCAATTGGATTCTGCTTATAGGATGATTGCAAAAGATGGTTCAATTGTATGGATACGAGATATTGTTACGGTTATAGACGAACATGGTAAACCTGCTAAGCTGAGAGGGATAATGATTGATATTTCTACTCAGCAACAAGCCGAAGTTGCACTCAATAATTCATTTAACTTAGTAACTGAGCAGAATAAGCGTTTGTTAAATTTCTCTTATATCGTTTCTCACAACTTGAGGTCGCATGCCAGTAATATCCAAGGTATTATTGTGTTAATAGAAAATGCAGATACAGCCGACGAAAGAAATGAGATGGTTCAATTGTTAAAAACTGTTGCCGAAAACCTCAATGAAACGTTATTAAATCTAAACAATGTAGTTAATATTCAAAGTAGTATCGATATCATTGTTGAAGCCTTAAATTTGAATGATTATATCCAAAAAACGCTAGCCAATTTAAATGCACAGATTTTAGGTAGGCAAGTTACCATTATTAATAAAGTGCCAGAAAATATATTGGTTAATCATAATCGCGCCTATTTAGAAAGTATTTTATTGAATCTTATTTCGAATGCAATTCGTTATAGTAATGTTGATAGACAGCCGATTATTACTTTAACCTTTTCTGAAGAAAATGGCGCACAAGTATTAGCAGTTTCTGATAATGGCATTGGAATAGATCTTAAAAAATATAATGATAAGATTTTTGGCATGTACCAAACCTTTAATGGTAATCCGGATGCGAGAGGCTATGGCTTGTTTATCACAAAAAACCAGATCGAAGCTTTAGGTGGTAAAATTGAAGTAGAGAGCCAACTTAACGTAGGAACAACGTTTAAGGTGTATTTTAAGTAGTTTAACCAACTAACCACTTGCTCCTTCACAACCAATAGTGCTAAACTTTCAGTTAAAAATAAGCTATTTATGGTTAGCTTGCATCTGCTAGCACTGTTAATAAATTGAACCAAAAATTAGATATTGAGGCCCATATTGCCGCCATAAATGCTATTGATGCTGTAGCTTCAATGCTTGAGGTAATTTGTAAAGTAACCGGTATGGGATTTGCAGCTATTGCTCGCATTACTGAAGATCGCTGGATAGCTTGTTCAATAAGGGATGAAATTAACTTTGGTTTATTGCCTGGTGACGAACTTGACGTAAAAACCATATTTAGCCATGAAATCCCTCAACATAATCAAGTAATCGTAGTTGGTCAGGAACCTCAAAGCTATATATCTATCCCTATTTTCACAAAAAAAGGACAATTTTTCGGCACCCTTTGTGCCATTGGTTCAGCGCCTTCCAGCATTAACAAAGCAGAAATCATCGGAATGTTTGAGCTATTTGCCGATTTGATCTCGTTTCATTTGCATACGCAAGAAGATGCAGCCATTAAAGAGCAACAATTAATCGAAGCGAAAAATACGGCAGAACTTAGAGATAAAGTTATTGCGATTTTAGGCCATGATTTACGTAACCCTGTAGCAGCGATATTAAATGTTGCTGAGCTGTTATTACGATTGCCAGTTGAAGAGAGGGTGAAGAAAATGGCAACGATCATTCAGCGCTCTACAAATAGGATGAAAGAGCTTATTGAAAATATGCTGGACTTTGCACGGGGACACTTAGGAAATGGAATTAAGTTGGACTTATGTGAAGAGCCCTTGGAAGAGATCCTTTTACAAATTGTGGAAGATTATCTTGCGGTTTCACCAGCCTATAAAATTGAAATATCACTTGATTTAAAGCAAACTTTTAGTTGCGATGGGAAGCGGATAGCACAGCTTTTAGGTAATCTATTAAGTAATGCCTTAACTTATGGGAAATCTGGAGAGCCTGTTCAAGTGCTGGTTTACACCAACGAAAACCAATTTGTATTAAGTGTAACAAACAAGGGGAATAAAATTACGGATAAAATAAGGAGTGCCTTATTTCAACCGTTTTATCGTGGTGATATAGAACCTTCTGAACAAGGCTTGGGCCTTGGACTCTATATCGCTTCCGAAATTGCAAAAGCCCATCATGGAAAGCTAGACGTGACCTCAAGTGATGAGTTTACGTGTTTTACATTTACCATGCCCATCTAGCTTTATGTTTCGACATGATTTTCCCAATCGTCTGCTTTTTGATGCTCTTCCTTCCGATAATTTTCAGCTTCTTGGTGAATAGGGGGTTTACTTACAGTGTTTGGCATCATATCCAAATTTTCAGCAGCAGGAGTAGCCTCGCTTTGCTTTTTTGCAATATCATTTTCGTGGGCTGCCCGGTCATGATTTTTACCAAGTCCGGCAATGTTTTCTTCAATGTCCATAGTCTTAGCTTTAATTTTAAATATAAACAAGGCTAAGGTGAAAAGGTTTTATAGGGAAATGATTGTTGTTAACTTACGGCTAACTTTCCTAAATACATACTATTAGTCCTTTGTTTCCGATCGTCAGAAGTAAAAGCCAGGTATACATCAACCTCTCTTGCTTTAAATTGAGGAAGTTTCACTGTTGCAGTGCCAGTGCCTCTGGCTGCAATGGCTGGATGATAGTAAATATCTTCATGTTTACTATCGTAAACCACCACCATTGCATAATCGTTATATGCATACGGACGCTCGGTACTCCATGTAAATACAAATTCTTGCTCCTCATTACAAATTGCACTCGCAGTTAAGGGAAGTGGCTGACTTCCAAAACTTACCAATGCCAATGCAGGATTGATAAAGAAAACGTTGTTCTCATCACATTCGAGCGCATGCTTATGGTTGTAGGACTTTGCCGCTAAAAACCCTTCAAAGGTAGGCTGATAATCTTTGAAGCCAATTCTTAAAAAGTCTGTAAGTGGCGAGAGCCATTTTTGTGAAACTGCAAACTTTTCCCTGTTGATCAGCTCTTTTTTTGAGGGTGGAGTAGTTCTTACACCTTGAACTCTCATTACACCCTGGCCTTTTCTAATGTAACCAACTACGGTTCCTACTTTAC
>DATJDT010000603.1:0-2601 GCA_035497275.1 Pedobacter sp. | reverse complement strand
GCTCCCGGCTCGCGATCTTCTGCTAAGTCATGAGCCACATGTTTAACGATTAAGTTCTTTTTAGTGCTTACGAGTGCTTGATAGCTTGCGATATTCTTTTCGTTAAGCATGGAAGATATTGTATTTAAGATCATGGGTCTATATTCCTCAACCTCCATTAAGGGCAATATTTGATCTAAATGGGCAACTGCATAGGAGATAGAATCTGTTAAAGGTCTAAATACGTCCCAACGATCTTTCATCGATAAACCCTTCGATTCAGTTAACGATTTCAAATACCAATCATAGTTGTCTTTGCTTATTTGAGTGATAACTTTAAGAATTTCACTTTGGATAACACCACTGTTTTTACTTTGCTGATACAGATTTTTTAAAACTCCCGTAGTTTGATCATCCTTTACGATTACTAAATTATTTATTAGCACTGCCCTAGCACCCGAAGAGGTAGTATCATCCGTGTATTTTTGATCAAGTGCCGCATAAATGAGCGGTAATTCGTCTTTTTCAAATTTATAATAGGATAATGCACCAAGTGCCTTTTTATAGGTAAGCGTATCTTTGCTGCGTAAATCTTGGATAATTAGCTTAGCTTTTGAACTGTTAAAATCAAATAAAGGTTCATCGGTTTTTACCCTTGAATTGCTAAAGAATATATTAGCCAATTCGCCCTTTTCAATCTCCTCTTTTGATGAAATCAAGGTTTGATAGTAGAATTTATCCCCCTGAAACCAGAGTTTTGTTTTTTTGCTTGTATTAGCCAAACTATCAACGATAACTATTTCTTTGCCTTTTAAATTGCCAATCATTACATCTATAGCCTTCGCTGCACCAATGTTAGGGTTTAAACGATCTATAAATTGATTATAAAGAGAGTCTAAGTCTTTTGACCTAAAGTATTTACTAATTGTGCTTTTTTCAATACTATAGGCTCCGCCAGTATTTTTATTTACCGCGGAAATTGTTTTACTATCGCCTAGAAATGAGGTGTACTGATCTTCGTCATCTTCTTTATTAGTTTCCTCTTTCGCAAGTAGAGGCGCAGTTGGCATGGTAATTTCCATATTACCGGACGTTGTTAATTCTCCAGCTGACGAGCTATACGGTAAAAACCTAAACGATTCGAAAAAGATATTGTTCTTTGGTTTTTCAACGCCTTTCATATTTTGGAGTAAAAGGACATAAGTTCTATTTCCACGTATATAGATTTGAATTTCCATATACATACCCTCCACTATTGCACTTAAAGTACATCCCTCATAACCATCTTTATAAATTGTGCGTCTTTGCTCAATTATTTTACCATTTTGTTCAATATTTTTTGTTAAAGCATCGAATACTGCCTTCTTTTCGGATAGATACATTCCTGTTGGAAAATCATTATATCTAAAAATGTAATTAACTTGGTTTGCCTTATCAGAAGCACTGAACATATTGATGAAGTAAGGGCGATCGGGCATAGCTTCGTTAGCCACCTCCCTGGTTCCTCCTTCGGCTTTTACCGGTATCTTTAAACTAAATGCACCTATTTTGTCTTCATGGTTAATCCAATCTGCAGCACTTATGGTAAGAGGCGCCGTCATTTTAAAGGAGTTGAAAAATAAATCGGCAAAGGGTTCATGTAAGTTATTGATCTTGCTTTCTATCGAAATTGTATAATAGATTTGATTATGATGAACAAGGAGCATTCTTGCATATTTTCCATTTTTTCTGAAATCAACATCTAGTACGGTAGTGCCATATTTGGCGTATTTTTTCTTATTGAGTACATCAAAACTTTTATTTTTCGAATGAAAATTTAAAACAGTGTCAATGTAACTTTCACTGGTAGAATTGATTAATGGACCGGTAAATAAGGAGGTAACGGTATAAAGTACATTGTTTGTGGCATCGGCATAACCCACTGCTTTAGCACCGCCAGTTCTTGCAAGTGCAATCGGATTGGATGGAAAATTAATACTGAATTGATCTGCCTTATCTTCGTAAGGCTGCCATTCCATTTTACTAAAATCTATTGCATAGGTTTTGGCTACTCCGGTAAATGACGCATTTACTGGGCGAACCTGATAGCCTGCTTTTTTTAATAAAGCAATAATGCCGTTTGGGCCAGCTAAATAGGCTACATTCACTGCGAAAAATGCGCCCTCATTGTTCAGCATACTCGTAATGTGATTGGATACTTCCTTACTCTGTTCAGCAAAGTCGATTCCTTCCTCATAGCTTGCATTAATGAAATTTAGGATATCATTTATATTTCCGGTTTCAAAAACATTTATCATATCTTCAAAACCTTGCTGATCTTCTTCTTCTGGATTATCAATAAGGTTACCTAGCTGATTGATAACATCCTCATAATCTATTTTTTTAGGGCTTTTGTTAAAGCCTACTATTTTCTTTTTTAAGGTTCTTGCTATACCATATAAGTAATTTTCTACAGAAGAAGGCATGTCTGTAGCGCTTGAATGGCTTGGTTGCAATACTTCAGTAAGTTGAAATGGATTTCCCAGTAGAGATGAATCTGCGTCATAGCCATTTTTGTTTTTAAATTGCTCAAATATTAATTTGGTTTGCGCTGGTGTTAATAAATCTTTAAGTGCTTTAAGG
>DATJDT010000602.1:0-4592 GCA_035497275.1 Pedobacter sp. | reverse complement strand
GCGGTTAATACACTTTTCAATAAACCATGTTTTTGCAATTGATAGGCTGTATAATCTGAATGAAATTTTGTGCCACAACTTACAGTAACTTTGTACCTACTTTTACTATTCATTTTTGTATCAACTTATTATAAAGAGTTAAATATTGATCTACGATTACTTTTTTTGAAAATCGTTCTTCGGCATCTTTTCGCACCTTATTTCTATCAATCTTTTCTATTGCAAGCACATGATTGATCATTTCCGCTGTTGTATCACATCTATAACCATTTATCCCATTTAATACAACTTCGGGAACCGAACCCCTATTGAATCCTATTACTGGAGTACCACAGGCCATAGCTTCAGCCATCACAATTCCGAAGGGTTCATCCCATTCAATTGGCATTAAGAAAGCTAGTGCATTACCTAATAAGGTATTTTTTTGCTTATCATTTACCGCACCGATGTAGGTAATATGCTCATTTAACTGAGGTTTGATTGCTGTGTCGAAGTATGATTGGTATTCAGATGGAATATTTCCTGCTATGACTAGCTTTTTACCCGTTCTCTTTGCTACTTCTATGGCAATGTGAGTACCTTTGATGGGTTCGATTCTCCCTAAAAAAACCAATGGAGCTTCAGCTGATATTTCACTTTCATAATCATAGATCGTAAGATCAACTCCATTAAAAATTGGGAATGATGGAGCATAAGGAGCAATTTGATTGCTAATATATGCACTACAACCTGTAAACGCCAAGGTGTTTTGTTTAGCTAGTTTAGTTGCTTTTTTTACTTGAGAGATTGTAGGTTCTCTTTGATAGCTCATCACTTTAGGGATGCTCAATGGCATTTGAGGTAAAAGGTATAAAAGTCTACCAAAGCTATGTACAATGTCATATGAATTGGAGAATAGTTCCTGATTTATTAGCCATGAGTTTTTGAAAATAGCTAATTTGCCGTTGCTACTTTTTCCTTTATACGGAAATAATTTAGCAGGTGTAACTGAGTCTTCATGAGCAAACAAACTTACTTCATGACCTAAAGCAATATATCCACTAATTAGCATATCTATAATTCTTTCTATGCCTCCATATAATAATGGTGGTACCGGAAGCTCCGGGTCGGCAATTAAGGCGATTTTTAGTTTTTGATTACTCAATTTGCAAATGATAAGTCTTTTTTAATAATGGTTATTTTAGCTTTTCTTTTTAATTTATTTTCTAGCAGAAAGAGGTTTTCTGTTTAGTATTGCTAAATCATGGTTTATTGAAGATTATTTTCAATCTTTTTGCTAGTTTCCAGCCAATAACTGCTGCTAGAGATTTTGTTTTGCCGCCTGCCGGAAATTCGAAGTCAGAACCTCCTAGTGTTTTTATCTTCGTTAAGGCATTCGCTCTTAATTTAGGTTGACTAGGATAAATTTCGTATATAAAATTCTGCAATAAATTGGCACAAGCAAGTTGTATTTTTTTATTGTTTGGAAATTTTTCTTCAGCAACTTTAATCCCTTTCATAAGCGATAGATAAAGTGAATTGTAGCCACTTTCACTTTTTAAAGCCGATAAACCATTAATTCCTGAACGATAATAAAATAAGCTATTAGTATTATATCGAATTAAACTACTATTAGAAAAGATACGAGTGTAAAACGGAAAGTCATCATTTAAGCTTAATTCCTCATCCCACAAGCCAGATTTTTCCAATAAATTTCTAGCAATTAACACTCTTCCAGGACAAGTCATATTAGAACTATTACCCCAGTAGTTAGAAATCCAATCTTCAAAAGTCAAATCCATTTCCATTTGAGAAGAGTCAATAACTATTGTCGATAAATCGTTATGGTAAAACCTTCCCCAAGTACTTACTACTACTTCTTGGTCGGACTGTAAGCATTTGAGTTGTGTTGCTATAAAGTTTTCCTCAATAAAGTCATCAGCATCAAAAAATATGATGTATCTTCCTTTACTAAGTGAGTATGCTTGGTTTCTTGCTGCTGCTGCTCCTTTATTTTTTGCAATTTCAAAATTGATACGTCGATCCTTTTGTACAAATGCTTGAATAATTTTCACGCTCTGGTCTGTGGAATGGTCATCAATAATAATGATTTCCAAATTTTGATAAGTTTGATTGATAAGGCAATTTAGAGTTTCAGCTAAATATTGCCCAGAATTGTAACAAGGGATGCAAACAGAAACTAACATTGATTCATTTAGGTTTTCATATGATAAATTTCTTCCATGCCGTTTCAAAATAAAATTGCTTAGATAAGTCTACATAATGATGGAGTTTATCTTCAGCTAAGTTATTGATATCCCCACTGGGATTTACTATGTATTCTTCGTTATTTAAAATAGTGTTCTCCTCGTTGGCAATCAACATGGCAGAAAGTGCCTGCTCTAAAAAGTAAGAAGCGCCTTGTTCTTCTTCTAGTTTTTTGCTCCACTGCTCTAAATTATCCCAGTTAATAATAGAAGAGTTTAAACCAAATGCGCCAACATTCATTAATTCAGGAATTTGAAATCCACATAAAGCTTGCATTAGCGATCTGTCATAACCATAAGATTCTTCACAATCCAACATATATAGACAGCCACGTGGTTGTTTTAACCAATTGATTATTTCAATAGGCTCATTCCAAAATAGCATGTCCGAGTCTAATACTAACTTATGTGGATTGCCATCTATTGTATGGATATCAGTTAGTTTTTTAATATGTGGATAAACCACTCTTTTATGATGCAAGTAAGGATATTCCATTTTTGGAAGTCGATTCTGTAAATTAATTTCAATGTCAGCTTTGGTAATAATTTTTACGCCAGGCATTTGTAAATTAACTTGCTGAATAAATTTTTCATCAAAACTTCCGTCATCTACTAAGTTAAACTGAATTTTTTCTTTTGTCACTTTAGTTAGGGAATGTGCACAAAATAGAGTTTGATATAAATATTTTTTTCCTGTCAAAAAGTAAATGGGCAGTCCGTCTTGTTGAGAAATAATTGGAGGTAAACTTATACTTGCATCTTGCATTTCCATTTGCCCTTTTAACATTTGGCGATAACGCCAATACCCACCAAATCTTTTTATGGTTTTATATTTAGACTTTGGATGTCTATATAAATAGTTTATTATTTTTTGAAGATTTGACAACTTAAATTGGGTTGGATGAGCTGATATTCTTATTACTAAAATTAGTGCTTATCTTTTTTCCTATTAAAATAAAAGGTTTTTCGATTTTTATAAAGATAAATTTAGCGATGCAAACAATGATTATATACAAAAAAACGTCCCAGCTAATATTTAATAAAATGTTTTTTTGAACTAAAGCTATTTGCTTAATGGATCCAAATATATAAACGCCAATGGGAACATGTATTAGGTAAATGGCATATGAATAGTCGCCAAGTTTAGAGAAAAAATTTTCTCTAAAAACATGATAGTTACTAATACAGATTAAAGATGCTGTTATGATACATGAAAGCTGGAAGTAAGGGTGATGGATTACATTATAAAATAATCCAATAATAGCAGATGTCAGGAATAGACCACCCATTATTGATTCTTTCTTTACGACAATAAAATAAACTGCCATACCTAATAAAAATGATGGCCAATGCTGAGCGAAGAAGAAAAACCACCCTTCGTGTTTGGGAATAAATATTGAAAGTATTGATATCATCAATAACCAAGGGTATTGCATTTTTTTCGGAAGATATAAATAAAGCCAAATTATTAAATAGAAGAAGATTTCATAAGTAAGAGACCAATAGACCCAGTTAATTATCTCGACTTTTGAAAATGGTACGGTAAGTAATGATATGGAAAGAAAGATACTTGCAGCATCCTTCGGCAAAGTTGTAACGGAATTATAGCCAATTGTAATCATACTAAACGCTATGGCAGTCAATACAACGATCATACTAAACCAGAAAGCTGGAAAAATTCTGAAAAACCTTCTAATTATAAAATCTTTTGCTGATGACGAATGGTCAGCCGCGAGCATAATGCAATAGCCACTGATTACAAAAAAAATTGGCACACCGAGATAACCCAATTTTAATACATATCGATACCAATTTTCCTGGAGGTTGACCGTTTCATTAAAATGAAATAAAGCTACCCAGGTTGCAGCGATAAATCTTAAAAGGTCTATTAAATGATTTCTAGCATTTGTCATAATTCCGATAGCCCTTTAAACTTACCACATGCTCCTTTCCAATTAATATAATTAGCTTTACTTAACCATGCTTTACCTTTAAAATAGGCCTTAATTTCTCTCAACTTTAAAGTATAGGATGAAATAGGTTTCCAAGGGTTAATGCTATGTAGGGAAAGAACTTTTACCCATGATCTATTACTTTCATATGCCATCTTTTTAAGATATTTAAAACTTAAACGTGTGGAAGGGATAAGGTGGTGAACCAAGAGTTCAGGTAGATAAGCGATTTCATAACCATGCGCTATAATTGTTAAAATAATATCATTGTCTTCACCTGATGTTAAAGATTTTCCTTTTCTCCCTAAAGACAGTCTAGTGTCTGAGCTTTTAACTTCATTTAAATACTTTAAAAATGCTTTTTTTTGAATGACCATTCCAGTTCCTATAGGGG
>DATJDT010000601.1:0-7887 GCA_035497275.1 Pedobacter sp. | reverse complement strand
CACCCGACCGGCCTATAATTTTAATGTGCGTACCGTTTCTAAACGTACCATTAGAACTGAAACAGGTAACAGAGAAAATTTAATGGGAAAATTCTTGCCTGATGGTTCCACAAATATTCAGCGAAACGGGGATGAATATTTCAATATTATGCCAGTTTGGGAATGGGATAAAATTCCGGGGATCACAAGCAGAGACTATGCCGTTGATCAAAGAACAACCCTCGAATGGGGAGAAAGGGGAGTAGGGAGCTTTATTGGCGGTACAACTGATGGATGGTACGGAACGACCGTTTATGACTTGAATTACAATGAAGTTACGGCAAAAAAGGCTTGGTTTTTTTTCGATGAAGAAGTAGTTTGTTTAGGTACAGGAATCAACAGTTTCGCTAGAGAGCCCATCACTACCACCGTTAATCAAGCTTGGCAAAAGGGTAAAGTAATGGCTTTTACAAACCATAAATTGATGGAGGTAAACCATGGCTTTAAGGATAAAGAAGTTAAATGGTTATGGCATGATAGCATAGCTTATTATTTTCCACAAGGTGGTTTGGTGAGCTTAACAACCGAAGAACAAAAGGGGAGTTGGGCCACTATCAATGCAAACCGTTCCAAAAATGAAGTTAAAGGAAAGGTGTTTAAGTTGTGGTTTAACCATGGCATTGATCCTGTTAACCAGTCGTATGCTTATACCGTAAAACCTGGAATAAGTGAGCACGATATGCTGAATGCTAAACCTTCATCAGTTAAGATACTTCAAAATACGCCTCAAATGCAGGCCGTTGAACACGAGGATTTAAAAATGGTTCAAGTGGTGTTTTATCAAGCAGGAAGTTTAGTTCAGCCTGGATATACTGTCACAGTTAATCAACCTTGTGTGTTATTAATGAAAGCAATCGACACCCAAAACCCTACAGCCTACCTAGCTGATCCAACACACAAATTAACTGACGTTCAAATTAGTTTTAACACTTCCACTGCATCACTTACTTTTCCTCAAGGAGATCATCAAGGTGCAACTGTTAGTTTTCAATTCAATTAATCATAAATTATGAAAAAAATAATCCTACCCTTTATTTTATTACTTTCCATAACTACTAGTGCATTAGCCCAGAAAAAGCCAGTGATCAATATTGATCAGGCATTTGATGTGGCTGCTAAACAATATACCAATATGTTGGCAAGCCATCCAGATATCACCAAGTTTCCACAATCAACAAAGAAGGACGGAACGCCTGATAACCGTAACTCAGCTTGGTGGTGTAGTGGATTTTTTGGTGGTTCACTATGGTATTTGTTTGAATATACGGGCGATACGAAATGGAAAACAGCCGCTGATAAATGGACAAAAGCTGTAGAAAAAGAAAAATATAACACGAGTACGCACGATTTAGGTTTTATGTTGTATTGCCCGTTTGGCAATGGTTATAGGCTAACCAAAAATGAAGCCTATATAGAACCGATGCTTACCGGAGCTAAGTCGTTGGCCACCCGTTTCGACCCCAAATATGGCTTAATTAAATCGTGGGAT
Source organism: Pedobacter sp. (assembly GCA_035497275.1). GTDB lineage: Bacteria > Bacteroidota > Bacteroidia > Sphingobacteriales > Sphingobacteriaceae > Pedobacter. The sequence continues at coordinate 6,359 of DATJDT010000601.1, read as the reverse complement.
AAACATGCCGATTGTGAATACCCTGTAATCATTGATAATATGATGAATTTAGAGTTTTTATTTTGGGCAGCTAAACAATCAAAAGATAAAAGGTTATATGATATAGCAGTAACTCATGCTGATAACACTTTAATGCATCATTTTAGACCCGATTTTAGCAGCTATCACGTAGTTTGTTATTTGCCTGGAACTAAAGTTTTTAGAAAGAAAACACATCAAGGTGCCGCAGATTCATCGGCATGGGCCAGGGGGCAGGCTTGGGCACTCTATGGCTATACCATGATGTTTAGGGAAACCAAAAATCAAAAATACCTGCAACAGGCCGAAGGCATTGCCAAGTTTATCATCAATCACCCTAACCTGCCTGAGGATAAAATACCGTATTGGGATTTTAATGCACCCAATCTTCCTAACGAAGAAAGAGACGCCTCTGCAGGAGCAATATTTGCTTCGGCATTATTAGAACTCAGTACCTACAGCAAAAAGAATAAAGCAGTATATTTCAATACAGCCGAAAAGATGTTGGCAAGTTTAGCTTCTCCCGCCTACACCGCAAAAGTTAATGAGAATAATAATTTCATTTTAAAGCATTCAGTGGGACATAAACCAGGTAATTCAGAAATCAATACACCTATAGTGTATGCAGATTATTATTATTTAGAAGCACTGTTAAGGTATAAAAAATCATTTGCGAAATAATAGAGGCGCTCGTCATGACGCGCTTAGCCTAATTCCGGTACGACTTATAATTTTCTTTAGTGATAATATCAATCGGCATATAATACGTAGGCTCTACTTCCGTGTTTAAAACTACGCTTTGGTATAAGGCCATAATACCTTTATAACCTTGCTCTTGGGGTTTCTGACAAATTAAGAAATCGATCACACCTTTTTTTAGATGCTGGATGCTTTCGGGCAAGAAATCATAACCCACTAAAAAAATATGCTCTTGACTCGTTTTTTCCAGAAATTGGGCAACAGAGAATACCCTCGAATTGGTGACGAAAATTGCTTTGATATCAGTGTTTTGAGCTAAAATTTCTGTTAGACGAGCAGCCACAGAATGATAATCGGTATTTGGGGTAATATCTGTTTTGATGATTCTAACCTGTTTTTGATGGTCTTTAAAATACGAGATAAAACCCTCTTCCTTTTTCAATAAGTGGTGATGGCTATCGATCTCCTTAGAGATATTTACAATCAGGATTTTATCGCCATTGGCTACTAAATAATTCACCATGTGTGCACTTAAATGTCCGCTTTGAAACAAATCGGGGCCTATATAGCTCAACCTGGCTTCATTGGGAATATCAGAATTAATAAAAACCTGAGGGATTTTTTTAAGGTTACAAAGTTTAGAAAAGGTTAAAGATTCTTCAATAAAAATGGGTGCAACCAATATGCCATCTACTTCGGTCTTAAGAATGTTTTTGCTTTGCTTTACAAATGATTGTTTATCATTTTGATCGTAAAAATATTTATCGATCACAATTCCAAACTGTTTTATCTCTGCTTCAGCCATTTCAATGCCCTTAATTGGGGCATCCCAAAATTCGGTTTCGGTAGAAATCGCAGGAATTAAACTCGCAAAGCGAAGCACTTTTTTGGAGGCTAATCTTCGCGCTAAAATATTAGGCTGATAGTCGAGCTCTTTCATAATGGCCAATATCTTATGCTTGGTCATTTTCGAAACTCCAGTTCTGTTGTGTAGCACTCTATCGACCGTGCCAATAGAAACATTCGCTCTTCTTGCTATTTCTTTTACACCTGTCTGCAAAGTTGTTTTCATTTATTCTTGTCGAATTCTATAGTAAAAGTATTATTACTAACCGATAAAAAAAAGCTAAATCTTAGCTGATATTTATTTCACTAAAAAGTTAGCATTTTCTTGTATGCCTTCACTGTTCGATTCTACTATTGCTTGATCATTTACACAGTTAATTGCCTCGCTTGCCGACGGATAATTTCCTTTATAGGGTTTGTTGGTAATAAGGTTATAGGCTGAGATTAGTGACCACCTCGGATTTTCGCTAAGATTGGCATCCGAACGATGTAGGGTATTGCTATGAAAGAACAAGGTATCACCAGCCTCCATTTCTACAAATACCAATGAGAGTTGCTTAAGCAGCTCATCAACACGTTCTTGATTTGCACCAACTTGTTCGCCACTAAAGCCATGTTCTATTCGCCCGGCAAGATGTGAGCCTTTAAGCACTTGTAAGCATCCGTTTTCTCGAGTGGCAGGACTTAATGCAGTAAGCACACTGATCATCTGAGGATAAAGAAAACCATCCCGATACCAATAACCGTAATCTTGATGCCATTCCCAAGCGCCACCAACTTTTGGTTCTTTTTGCATGAGCTTAGAATGAAAGTGGGCGGGTTCTCCACCTAATAAAAGACTAACTCCTTCCACAATCCTCTTAGAGCGTGCCAATAAACTATAGATGTCTTCCCCTAACGAGTACCATAACGCAAGTTTGGTTCTCAAGCCATTGGCATCACCCCGATCATAAGATTTGTTGCTTATAACTTCGTCTTGGATCGCAATTGCATAAAGTTTTGCTACCTCTTCGGGCTTTAACATCCCTTTAATCAATACGTAACCATCTTTATCAAAAAGATCTTTGTCTGCTTTGCTTAATTTTTTATAGTCCATATTATTAATTTTTAGTTGGAATTAAACGTGTAAGAATAAAATAACCAATCAAATAAGTGCATCCTACCATCATAAAAATGCCTCCATATCCACCGGTTAGTGTTAAAATTCTGCCTGTTATGAGCGATAAAACAATGCCGCCACTTACCGCAGAAAGCGTAGCTACACCCATTACGGTGCCCACTTCGTTGGATGGAAAAATGTCGGTTATAGTTGCATATATATTGGCTGTCCAACCACAATGAGCGGCAGCTCCCAAGCCAATTAACAGCACAGCATTCCATAAATTTGTAGTAAAGCCCACTCCACAAAGTAAAAGGGCTATTAGAGCACAAGTAAGCAAGGCTTGTTTTCTGGATGCATAAATGCCTTTGCCCTTTTTTATTAAATACGATGAATAATAGCCTCCTGCTAAGCTGCCAATATCAGCCAGTACATAAACCACTACCAATGGCCATCCCAATGATCCCGTACTTACCGCTTTAGTTTCGTTTAAAAACTTAGGAAGCCAATACAATAAAAACCACCATGTTGGATCAGAAATAAAACGGACCAGACAAATTGTTAATACTTCCTTTTTTAATACTATTTCCTTCCAGCTTTTAGTTACATCCGATATTGGTTCGACGGTAACTGTTTTCTGTGGAGCTTTATAGGTAATGAGCCAAAAGAAAAGCCATATAAATCCTAAAGCTCCCGTTAATATAAATGCCCATTGCCAACCAAATTTATACGCAATAAATGGAATTAATAAAGGAGCAACAATGGCTCCTATATTTGATCCAGCATTAAAAAAACCAGTAGCAAATGCTTTTTGAGAAGGTGGGAACAATTCGGCAACCGTTTTAACGCTGGCAGGGAAGTTAACCGATTCTCCTAATCCTAAGCTAAAACGAGCAATGCCAAAGCCAAAAGCTCCTTTTGCAAAAGCATGTGCCATTCCTGCCGCACTCCATAAGCCAATGCCAATCGAAAATATCCATTTGGTGCCAAATTTATCCAATAGTTTGCCGGTTAACACCACTCCTAAACCATACGAAACTTGAAACGCCATTACAATATAACTGTAATCCATTTCAGTCCATCGGTACAGTTGCTGTAGTTCTGGCGCCAAAATGCTTAACACATGCCGATCTAGGTAATTGATGGTCGTGCTAAAAAACAGGAGAATACAGATTTTCCAACCGTAAGAAATTTTCATGGTCATTTATTTTGGTTTAAGGGAAGTTGCTCTTGTAAAAGCCAATAACCGAGTATAGAAATTCCCCGAGGGTACCAATAGCCTATCCATACCTCATCTTTTTTCAAAAGGCCATCGTTATAAGCATACGGACTGTTCTTATTCCATTGGTAAATGTAAGGGGCAGAGGAGTGTTTAATCCCATACCATTGTGAAGCCACTACATCGGCCACAATGGTTTTGCTAAACCAAGTGGTTCCTTCTTGGGTGGTCAATTTAATTCCGTAATCGGTGATGCTTTGGGCATAGGTATCAGCATAATCTTTTTTCAGCACCGAAGCAAGCTCATTGAGGAGCGGTAATTTAGCGCCAACCAGTCCGGGTAAAAATAAACCCTCACCAATTACTACCGAACGTTGGTTCCACTTAGGGAAACTTTCATCTAAACTAACGGGAATGAACCCATATTTTTGCTGTGCTTTTTGCAGGGTGCTAAGAATTAGTTTAACCTCTTTTTCGAATTTTAAGGCTTGTTTATTTCGTAAACCCTCATTGTTTACAGCAACACCTGTATTTTTATAACCTGCGCCTTCTCCATCTACTACTCCTTTTTTTGTCGCATCAACTGTTTTACCTTGTTCCTTAATGGCTAAAGCCTTCAACATTTCGGCCGATACAGCATAAGCACTCAATTGTTTAGCGCCTAAAAAGGTATTGTCTGGCGAAAGTTTTAGTGCCTCATTAGCATCGTAGGTAGTCCAACCATAAGCTCTATCAGCTATTCCATTTCCATTGGTATCTCTATTGATGACAGACTGCATCAACACATCAACGGTACCTAACATCGACTTCACAAAAGCATCGTCCTTACTTATTTTCCAATAGTAATACAACAACAATACGAACGATGTATTTTCCTCGACAGCCATATGAGGGCCGTAATTATAATTTGCAGTTTCACTTACAAAGGGTAAATCACCAACATCATGATATAAATAAGGACCATATTCTGCTGCAGTCATCCCTTGTTGATAGGCAGGTTTGTTTTGAGCAGCATTGGCGGGTACGGTTAGTTCTGCCCTGGCAATGTAGTTTGTCCATTGGCTCAATTGCAGTTTTAGCCTCCAGGGACAAAAAATGGCACTTACTTCCGTTTCGTGGGCTACATCTACCGTGCTTAAATGTTTAAATCGTCCTTCGGAGACATAAAATCGAGCTTCCTTATGGGTATCAATTAAGAAGAAGGTGTTCGCCAAATCGGTATGGAAGGTTAGTGCTAATACCCATTTCTCTTGCGCGGTTAAGGCGCTATTCATTAATCGGTCTTCAAATTTTTGAGTTAAGCGTATGTTTTCATCCATGCTCGCTTTAGCATAGCTCAGTACTTCTGAAATGTTTTTCCAGTACTGTGTATAGTAAAAATTGAGTGGTTCATTTACCCGTTTATCTTCAATTACAGTACCGTTGTGGTGTGTGGCATACACTTGGATAAACTCCTTTTTTTCTTGTTGTGCCAAATTGAACTCATAATACAGGCCTCCAAATCCTTCTTCGTTAAAAGTGCCATTGGCTGGCGATTTAATGCTCGCCAATGCAGTTTTTCCATTCAAACCAGCATTGTCTCTAAATAAAACTGTTTGTGCATTGTTGTTTGGTTGCATGGGCTCTAGGCTCATAAAATTGAAACCCTTCACGGGAGTTTTAGCTAGAGCAACTTTAAGTTTGCCTTTAATGCTTGTCTTGCGTTCGTTTGTAATAATTACTTGCATATAAAACCCAGGGAAGATCTGTGTTTTAATCGCTGCCGTATCAGTGAGCTCTTTCGAACTGGTAAAAGCAGAAATAAGTGTGAAATCCACTTTAATTCCTTCTGGGGTTTCACCAGTAATTTGCATCGAGGTAGGTCCAAATCTAAGCTGTTGATTGTTAAGATAGGCAGCATTTCGTGGAAGCTTGGTTGTTCTAAAACAATACAATTTTTGACCAACGGTTACACCAATTAACAAACCTGTTTGTTCGTCCATATCGAATCCCAAGCTGCCGGTTTGCATGCTTTGTTTTTCATTGAGCAAGGAGAATGTAAATCGGCTGCCCAACCTTGAATTTAAAAGCGAAAAATTAGTGCTATCGGTTAGTGGTGTAGTGATTAGGCTTTGGTTTACCTTAAAACTTTGTGCAGCTGCAGTTAAGGATATGCCGAACAATAAAATAGTAAAAAGTGATTTTTGAAAATTCATGGGATTAATTGCTTTTAAAACTTGATGCCGGTAAACCTTCTCTATTATACAGATTGGCGTTGTCTGGGCTATCAGCCCATGCATAGCGCACTGCAATGGGCTTAGTGATGCGCGTACTGGTAACCACAACTTGTTTTCCAACTATTTTAGCTTGCGCAGGTTCAAAATTCTTCCCATCAGCAGAGATGGTAAATCCTGTTAATTCTTCACCTTTGTATGTTAAACCACTGCCAAGATGAGTAAAGGCTATATAAATTTGATTGCCAGCAATTTTTAGCGATTG
>DATJDT010000600.1:0-4388 GCA_035497275.1 Pedobacter sp. | reverse complement strand
CCAGAGTGTTGTTTTCTTTTGTAGCTGGGATGCTGGTTTATCGATCTAACTGGATTATTAAAAATAATTTAGGTTTTATAGGTCTTTGCGTACTTTCAGTTCCGGCTTTCTTTGTGCCATTTCATGCTTCCTACAATTGGATAATAGAACCAATTTTGGTATTATTTTATTTCCCATTCATTGTTTCATTAGGAGCAGGGGCGGTATTGTCAAAGCGCTTTGAGAAAATAACCCTGTTTTCAGGAAAAATGTCCTATCCTTTGTATATGGTACATTATCCTTTTGTGTGGATTTTCTTAACCTATGTTATTGTAACTAAACCATCATTTAACGAATTGGCTGTAGTAATTCCGGTGTCAGTTTTAGGTATTGTGCTATTTTCCTATTTAATTATGGTTTTTATAGACGAGCCAATACGGAAATATTTGAAGGGTAAATTGTTTAAAAATTAATCTTTTGCCTATCTTTGCCTATCAAAAATCACGTAGTAGGTGATTTAATTAATTATTTTTTCAAATTCTAAATCATAGTTGTAGATGATTAACATTACTTTACCTGACGGTTCTACTCGTCAGTACGAAAAGGGCACATCAGCCCATCAAATTGCCTTATCCATTTCGGAAGGTTTAGCAAGGAACGTTTTAGCAGCAGAAGTTAACGGAGAAATCTGGGATTCATCGCGCGCAATTGAAACCGATTCATCAGTAAAATTATTAACATGGAATGATACTGCTGGTAAATCCACATTTTGGCATTCATCAGCCCATTTAATGGCCGAAGCCCTAGAAGCACTTTATCCAGGAACCAAATTTGGTATTGGTCCGGCTATCGAAACAGGGTTTTACTATGATGTTGATTTTGGTGATCGTGAATTTTCTTCGGATGATTTCAAAGCTATCGAGACCAAAATTATTGAATTGGCTAAACAAAAAGAAGCATTTACCCGTGAAAGCGTTTCTAAAGTTGATGCTATCAAATATTTTACCGAAAAAGGTGATGAATATAAGCTAGATCTTTTAGAAGGCCTAGAAGATGGAAAAATCACTTTTTACACCCAAGGGGCGTTTACTGATTTATGTCGTGGTCCGCATATTCCCAATACAGGTTTTATTAAAGCTGTTAAATTGATGAATGTAGCTGGTGCTTACTGGCGTGGTGATGAAACAAAGAAACAGTTAACCCGTATATATGGTGTTACTTTTCCGAAGGCTAGTGAGTTAACAGAATATTTGTTGATGATCGAAGAGGCTAAGAAACGTGATCACCGTAAACTGGGTAAAGAACTGGAGCTATTTATGTTCTCGGAGAAAGTGGGAATGGGCTTACCAATGTGGTTACCAAAAGGTACTGCCTTACGTGAGCGTTTAGCACAATTTTTAACCAAAGCTCAAGTTAAATCTGGTTATGAGCAAGTAATTACGCCGCACATTGGTCACAAGAACTTATATGTAACTTCTGGTCACTATGAGAAATATGGGAAGGATAGTTTCCAGCCTATCAAAACACCTCAAGAGGGTGAAGAATTTTTCTTGAAACCGATGAATTGCCCGCATCACTGCGAGATGTATAAGTTTAAACCTCGTTCCTATAAAGATTTGCCTGTTCGTTTTGCAGAATTTGGTACGGTTTATCGTTATGAGCAAAGTGGAGAATTGCATGGCTTAACCCGGGTTCGTGGATTTACGCAAGATGATGCGCATTTATTCTGCAGACCAGATCAGGTAAAAGAGGAGTTTAAGAAAGTAATCGATCTTGTATTATATGTATTTAAATCGTTAGGGTTTGATAATTATGTTGCTCAAGTTTCTTTACGCGATCCAGAGAATAAGGCGAAATACATTGGTTCTGATGAAAATTGGAAACTAGCGGAAACAGCTATTATCGAAGCTGCAGAAGAAATGGGTTTGCCTACAGTTGTTGAATTGGGCGAGGCGGCTTTCTATGGTCCAAAATTGGACTTCATGGTGCGCGATGCATTGGGCCGTAAATGGCAATTAGGTACTATCCAGGTAGATTATAATTTACCGGAACGTTTTGAGTTGGAATATACTGGGAGCGATAACTTAAAGCATCGTCCTGTGATGATTCACCGTGCTCCATTTGGTTCGTTAGAGCGTTTTGTGGCTGTATTGATTGAGCATTGCGCAGGAAATTTCCCTTTGTGGCTTTCTCCTGAACAATATATTATCTTGCCGATCTCAGAAAAGTATGAAGATTATGCAAAAAAAGTTTCAAATGAACTAAATAATTCCGATATTCGCGGGCTGATAGACTTTCGAGATGAGAAGATTGGAAGGAAAATCAGGGATGCTGAGGTTAAAAAATTGCCTTATATGTTAATTATCGGTGAAAAAGAAGCGGAAGAAGGTAAAGTTTCGGTTCGTAAACACGGAGAAGGAGATTTAGGAGCAATGACTTTAGCGGAGTTTAGTGCATTAATTATTAAAGAAATTACAGTTTAAATAGAAATTACATTTGGCATTAGGAAGACCAGGATTTAATAGGGGACCACGTCCTCCTTTTAAGAAAAAAGAAGCAGAACATAATATTAATCAGTATATCAGAGCTCAAGAGGTGAGATTAGCTGGCGATAATGTTGAGCCAGGGATTTATCCCTTGTCTAAAGCTTTGGCACTTGCTGATGAGTTAGAACTCGATTTAGTTGAGATTTCTCCAAATGCGGTTCCACCGGTTTGTAGAATAATCGATTATAGCAAATTTGTTTACGAGCAAAAGAAAAAGCAGAAAGAGATTAAAGCAAATGCTAAACAAACTGTAATTAAAGAAATTCGTTTCGGACCAAATACAAACGATCACGATTTTCAATTTAAGTTAAAGCATGCGGTTAGCTTTTTAGAAAACGGCGAGAAAGTACGAGCATATGTACACTTTAAAGGGAGAGCAATTGTTTATAAAGAACAAGGCGAGATTTTATTGTTAAAGTTCGCTCAGGCATTAGAGGATATCGGTAAGGTAGAATTATTGCCAAAATTAGAAGGTAAGCGGATGTTTTTAACACTTGCACCTAAAGTAGCAAAGAAGTAATAAATTATATAAATTAAAACAGGTTATGCCAAAAATGAAAACCAATTCCAGTGCTAAAAAGCGCTTTAAGCTTACTGGAACAGGTAAAATTGCAAGAAAGAACGCATACAAAAGTCACATTTTAACAAAAATGAGTACTAAACGTAAGCGTAATTTAGGCCAGACAAGTCTGGTAAGTGACGCTGATATGGGCAACGTTAAACGTATGCTTTGCATCGGTAAATAATTAATTTTTAACCAGATACTCGGTACCTAAGATTGCTAACGCAACACCGCTTATCAAAAACAACACATTATGCCACGTTCGGTAAACGCAGTAGCTGCTAGACGCAGAAGAAAAAAAGTCCTAAATATGGCCAAAGGCTATTGGGGATCAAGAAGCAAGGTATTTACCATTGCTAAAAACACGGTTGAAAAAGGTTTGCAATATGCATACCGTGACCGTAAAGTTAAGAAAAGAGAATTCCGCGGATTGTGGATCCAACGTATCAACGCTGGAGCACGTGAGCACGGTGTATCTTACTCTCAATTAATTGGTAAATTGGCTGCAAAAAACATCGGTTTAAACCGTAAAGTTTTAGCAGATTTAGCAATGAACCATAAAGATGCTTTCAAAGCAATAATTGATGCAGTAAAATAAGATAACTTATATGATAAGGAAAAGGAGATAACGTAAAGTTGTCTCCTTTTTTTTTGTCTATCTTCGCGAAACACGATGCAAACTATGAAAATAAAACTACTAACTCTTTTAAGCTTAATTCTACTATTTTCCCTAAACACTATAGCGCTCGAACCTGATAGCATAAAGCTAACAATGTTTAAAGATGTTGTTTATTTCGATGGTTATGCTCAACTAGTTCCGCTTACTGTAAAAGAAGGATTAATCCGCAACAACACCTCTTATACCAGGCAATTAAGTAACGATGAAATTGCTGTGTTAGCAAAAGGAGAAGTTAAAATGCAAGTTGATTTAAAAGCTGCTTGTGATAATTTCGATCGCTTAGCTTATGTATCGTTATTGTTTGTTGAAAAGGGAAAAGCATATCCTCAAATTGCTAAACAAATTGAAATAGGGCGTTATATCACACCGTTTATGGACATGAATAACCAACCCAATATTAGACCTTATTTTTGGGATGTTACTGCAATTGGCAATGTAATGCGAAATAATGCGATCAATAAATACGATGTTTATATCCAAATGAACATATTCGGTGTTCCATACGCGGCACAAAAGGCTGTAAAAGGTTGTGAAGGCAGAAATGATGTGTTCGTAGGTAATCTTTACTTTAATGTATTTCCAACAAAAAATAAGCTGAAGGAAGATTATCGGCTTACTGCCA
>DATJDT010000599.1:0-1620 GCA_035497275.1 Pedobacter sp. | reverse complement strand
TTCACATGGAAAAACTTGATGACTTTACAATAATTAAACAATATTCTGGTAATAATCGGTTTGAGGTTATTTTTAGGTATGAAAAGAATGGGCATAGACTTTGTTCTTTGTTAAACATCGTTAAAATAGATACTAAACAATTTGTCAACTTTAATAAGTAATATGAAATATCTTCTGTTTATTATGCTCTGTTTGTCTTGCTCCTCTGCATCTCAAAATGAAGATTTACTTTCTAATGATTATAAATTATTTGAAAATACACCTGTTTGGTCTCTTGCAAAAGCTGTTAAAGATGAAGACATGGAAAATATTATTCGAATACTTCATGTTGAAAAACCAAATATTAATTATCAAGAGTCAAAGTACGGTAGTACGCTATTGATGATGGCAATTAGGAATCGGCAATATAATTCGTGTAGAGTCTTGTTAGAACAAGGCGCAGACCCAAACATACATGAAACATATAGTGGTTCATCCGCGATAATTGAGGCTGCAAGCATTCAAGACTATAATGGTGATAATACTAAATTTTTAAAGCTTCTTTTGAAATTCAGAGCTAATCCAAATGATGAAGAAGTTGGCCCAAGAAGAGAAGGAAATTCAACGCGAAAAAATCCTCTATTAGTTGCCTGTGGAGATGTCAATCAACATGTATCACCCATAGAAAAGGTTAAAACTTTAGTTGATGCTGGAGCAGATATTAATTTCAAAAATGAGTATAATATGACTGCAATTCGTGCCGCATTAATATGCAAACATATGGATGTAGTTTTATATTTATTGCAAAAAGGTGCAGATTACAATCAGTTAATAAGTTCCGAAAAAGGTAAAGATTTTTATTTAGTGGACGAATTAAAGTATATTCTATTTCCATTAAATAGTAAGGAATACTCTGATAAAATGAAGGTTGTTGAATTTCTTAAACTTAAAGGGATCAATTATCGAATCACGCCAGTTCCTGATTATGCTAAAAGTCAAGCCAAGAAAATGTACCCTAATAATTGGAAAAAGTATCTCGAAGAATATTAGGGGGGCGGGGGCGCTGGTCTAAAAGAGTTGGTGAGCAACGTGGTAGTGTTTCAGATTTGGGGTAATGTTTCAGAGTTAGTGATGAAGAGTACCCAAGAATAAATCCGATTGATTTTCGGTAATGTTTCAGAGTTAGTGATGAAGAGTACCCAAGAATAAAGCCGATTGATTTTCAATCGAAATAATTTCTTAGGATAGTATGAATAAGGTGGGATAATATCCCACCTTATTTATTTTAGGGGTAAAAACAAGCTCAAAAGCAACAGAATGGTGAGTTCATGTTTCAAAGTTAGTGATGTCGGTCTTTGTCGTTATTGCTTTAAGTCGGAGATTGTCAAAAACGGCAGTGAAAGCTTCCAAATCTTTTAGGGATAATTTGATAACAATATTAGTTTTCCTATTTTGTGTTTAATTCTTTGAGATGAAAGTTTCGTGAATAGTCATCGGTGCCATGCGTCCTTGGCTCTGCGCAAGGCAGGACAAGAGACAACATAGCCTACGCCTGGCTGCAGAGGCTCTTCACATGGAAAAACTTGATGACTTTACAATAATTAAACAATATTCTGGTAATAATCGGTTTGAGGTTATTTT
>DATJDT010000598.1:0-3106 GCA_035497275.1 Pedobacter sp. | reverse complement strand
TTACACCATTTGCGGCTCTTGCTCCATAGATCGCAGCCGAAGCAGCGTCTTTTAAAACCTCTATCGATTCGATATCAGCTTGGTTAAGGTAATCAATACCTCCGCCTACTTGCACACCATCAACAATGTATAAAACCTCACTGTTGTTGATGGAAGTAGTTCCCCTTACGCGTAAGGTGGCTCCATCACCTGGTTGGCCTGAACCTGTTGTAATGGTTAATCCTGAAGTTCTACCTTGTAAGGATTGCTCAATACGCGTTACCGGCATGTTTTCTAAATCTGAGGCTTTAACCTGTGATATTGCGCCAGTTACCACGCTTTTCTTTTGTGTGCCGTATCCAACTACTACAATTTCTGATAAGGAACCTACTTCCTCTACCATTTCAATCGTAATCGCTTGATTATTATTTACGGTAAATGTTTGGCTTGCTAAACCAATCTGAGAAAAAACAAGTACCGTTCCTGCCTTAGGAACGCGGATGCTAAATTTCCCCTCGGCGTTAGTGGCCACACCAGTTTTTGAACCCTGTACCATAACAGAGACACCAGGTAATGGAGATCCATCACTTTTGGCAGTTACCCTTCCTGATACATCTATTTCTTGCGCCCATATATTGGCCGTAAAGAATAGGGAAAACAGTAAAAGAATGAACGTAGATTTTCCTTTCATAACAAATAATTTAAGTTTATATTCTGGTTAGTTTTTTTGCCACATATTGGCAACGGTTATTACACAAATATAAAACTGCATTTAGCTAAACCCTAAAATCGTCCCCCTACAATACCCATACAAGAACAAGTTTTTTCTGCAATTTTGATAAGAATGAGCAATATGTGACTACAACAAATAGAAATTTGCTATCTTCATTATGCCTTATATATTTTTTTTATTTGAACATGAAATATATTTACCTATTTATTTTTCTGAGCTATCTTTTACCGGTTAATTTAAAAGGTCAAGATCCTATTGGCCTGCCACAAGTAACAAGTTATAGAGGATTAGATTACGGAGCTGGCACCCAGAATTGGGGCATTGCACAAGACCGGGATGGTGTTTTATATTTCGCCAATAATGAAGGTTTACTCACTTTCAATGGAACCTACTGGAAGCTGTATCCTTTCCCTAACAAAACAATTTTACGTTCTGTTAAAATTGCGCCTAACGGGAGGCTATATGTAGGTGCCCAGGATGAGATTGGTTATTACTATCCAAATGCAAATGGCGTCTTAACTTATAAATCATTAAAAGATCTAATCCCTAAGGGTGATAAGCAATTTGCTGATGTATGGAATATAGAAATAGTAGGTGATGCAGTTTATTTTAGAACAGTTACCAAGATTTTTCGTTTAAAGGATAATAAAATTGATGTGTATCGAACTACGCTAACCTGGGTTTATATGGGGGCGGTTAAAAATGAAGTGTTTGCACATGAGATCAATATCGGCTTAAAAACATTGAAGGAAGGAAAATGGATCATCAGGTGCAATGACCCAAGAATTATTAATTCCAATATTACAGCAACCTTACCTTATCATGGCGATACTTTAATGTTAACGACATTGAAAGATGGGATTTTCTTATTGATAGGAGATAAGCTCATTAAAAAAACAACAGCCCAGGATAAAGTTTTTTATAATGACCGAATAAATGGCGCCATTCAAATTAATCCAGATCTATATGCGTTAGGTACAACTTCTTCGGCTTTGCTGATCATTAATAAGAAAGGAGTGTTGCAAAGGCAATTTTCTTATGCCGAGGGTTTATTGAATAACAATATAAGGAGTATCTTTTTAGATCAACATCAAAATTTGTGGATTGGTTTAGATGACGGGATTGCTTTTATCGCTTTCAATAGTGCAATCAAACATATTTATCCAGATAAAAATAAGCAAATAGCTAGTTATGTAAGTCGGATTTTTAAAGACAAACTCTATATAGGAACATCCAATGGGCTCTTTTCTGCTCCAGTTAATTTAAGTCAGGTTGATATCAGTAATAGCAAAGCTAAGTTTGCGGAAGTAAACAATACTAAGGGCCAAACTTGGGGGCTAACAGAAATCAATAAGCACTTGTTATTAGCTAAAGAAGATGGCGCATTTGACATTAAAGGTAATGAGGCTATTGCCTTGTATAGAGATTTAGGGACTTGGCTGTATCGGCCCATGGGTAATGGGTTGGTTAAAGACCGGATAATTACTGGTACCTACACCGGTTTGCAAATGCTCGACTTTAAGAATGGAGAATTTGTGAATAATAGAAATTTCTCTTCGTTGAATGAACCATTGCGCTTTGTAGTTATAGATAAGAAGGTTAATTGCATTTGGGCTTCTCATCCATATAGAGGGATTTTTAAAATGGACTTATCTGCTGATGGGCAAAGTATCATTAAAACATCTTTATTAACGGAGAAAGATGGGTTGCCTTTAACCCTATATAACTATGTGTTTGCGCTTAAAGATAAAGTTGTTGCGGCAACAGCAGATGGCATTTACGAGTATGATGCTCGGAAGAAAAAGTTTTTTGTAAGCAGTTATTTCAGGCCGATCTTTAAGAAGATGCCTCTTCAATGTTTGGTGCAAGATAAGGAAGGCAAGTTGTGGTTTGTTTCAGATAAAAAAGTAGGAGTGGTAGATTTTAAAAGAAAATCGGGCGGACAACCTTTCTCTATCGTTGAGCTTCCGGAGTTAAAGCTAAAAATTGTTGCTGGTTTTGAAAATATTTATCCATATGACGATCACAATATATTTATTGGGGCAAATAAAGGTTTGTTGCATTTAGATTATAAAAAGTATGCGGCCAACATTTATAAACCGAACGTTGTTTTAGGACAGGTTCGTATTATGGGGCTTACAGATAGTATTCTGTTTGGAGGATATTTTAACAAGGGCAGGGAGCAAAAGGAAGATTTGGCGACACTTCCCTATAAATTCAATTCATTGCATTTTGAATTTGGTTCAACCCTTTTTGAACAAAGGGAAAATATAGAATTCAGCTACCAACTTAAAGGCTTTGAAGATAATTGGTCGGCCTGGAGCAACAAAAGCGAAAAGGATTATACAAATCTTGAAGCTGGGAGTTATGTGTTTAATGTGAAGGCACGAAATA
>DATJDT010000597.1:0-3760 GCA_035497275.1 Pedobacter sp. | reverse complement strand
GCACTCTATTTTCAATCTTTTAGTTTCGTTAAATCCTTAACTCTTCCTCCGAATTGGAATGCAAAGATATAATTCGTTTCTTTGTGGTGCAAATTTATTTTAAAAAATATTTTTATGTCGCATAAAGCAGGTTTTGTAAGTATTATCGGGAAGCCCAATGTGGGCAAATCTACCCTCATGAATGCCCTAGTGGGCGAAAAGCTTTCTATCATTACTCCGAAAGCCCAAACAACACGCCATCGCATTCTAGGAATTGTGAACGAAGAGGACTTCCAAATTGTTTTTTCGGACACGCCGGGCATCATAAAACCGCTTTATGGATTGCAAGATTCGATGATGACCGCAGTGAATGGCGCGCTTAGTGATGCCGACTTAATTCTGTTCGTAACCGACATCCACGAAAAACATGATGAAAATGATGTACTCGAAAAAATAACTAATACCGAAATCCCTTTAGTAGTCTTATTAAATAAAATTGACAATGCTACACAAGAGCAGGTAGATGAGAAATTTGCCTACTGGCAAGAAAAATTAAATCCTAAACATATTTATGCGATCTCTGCGCTACACAAATATAACCTGGAAGGTATTTTGCCAATGATCCTAGAAAACATCCCTGAGCACCCTGCATTTTACGATAAAGAAGAATTAACAGATCGTAGTCAAAGGTTCTTTGTTTCAGAAATCATCAGAGAGAAAATATTCTTTAACTATAAAAAGGAAATCCCTTATAGTACCGAAGTAATTGTAACAGCATTTAAAGAAGAGGAAAGTAAAAGCGGACCTATGGTTCGAATTACCGCCGAAATAATTGTTGAACGTGATTCGCAAAAAAACATCTTAATAGGTACCGGTGGTGCTATGCTTAAAAAAGTAGGGATGGAAGCGCGTAAAGACATCGAGAAATTTCTAGACACCAAAGTATTTTTAGAAACGTTTGTCAAGGTACTCCCAGACTGGAGAAGCAAAAAGAATTACTTGAAGAGTTTCGGTTACGATTAATTTACCGTACCTTTGCACTCCCTTATTGAGGGGTTAGTAGTTGATAGTCAAAATGTTTAGGAAATGTTTACGCTTTCAATTAGTATATTTAGGCAAACATTACAGCGTTTCAACGTTATAAAACGCTCCAATAATAAACACCATGAGTAACATTATCGCAATTGTCGGAAGACCAAACGTAGGCAAATCTACCCTTTTTAATCGCTTAACAGAAAGTCGCAAAGCCATTGTAGATGATTTTAGTGGCGTAACACGCGATAGGCATTATGGCAAAGCCGAGTGGACCAACAGAGAATTTACTGTAATCGACACGGGCGGCTATGTAGCCAATTCGGAAGATGTTTTTGAAGCCGCTATCCGCGAACAGGTAGTAATTGCCATTGAAGAAGCCACGGTGCTTTTGTTTATGGTTGATGTAACTACTGGCATCACTGATTTAGACGATGAAATTGCTCAATTACTTCGCCGCAGCAAAAAACCTGTTTTTATTGTTGTAAACAAAGTTGATAATACTTCATTAGAAAACGATGCAACTGTATTTTATGGCTTCGGTCTAGGAGAGATTTACACCATCTCATCTATGACTGGCTCTGGAACAGGTGAGTTATTAGACGAAGTAATTACTCACTTCGAAGACATTCCTGAAGAAGAAAATGCCCTACCTAAGATTACCATTGTAGGAAGACCAAACGTTGGAAAGTCTTCTTTAATTAACGCCCTAATCGGTAAAGACCGTAACATTGTAACGCCAATTGCTGGTACAACACGCGATTCGATCCACATTCACTATAACCAATTTGGTCACGAATTTATGTTTATCGACACAGCAGGTTTACGTAAAAAAACCAAGGTTAAAGAAAACATTGAGTTTTATTCGGTAATGCGTACCATTAAAGCACTTGAAGAGGCTGATGTAGTGATGTTAATGATCGATGCAGAAGATGGCTTAGAATCACAAGACGTAAACATTTTCCACTTAGCAGAGAAAAATAAAAAGGGTATTGTTATACTCGTAAATAAATGGGATTTAATTGAGAAGAACAATAAGACCATTAAAGAATTTGAAGATCAGATTCGCCACAAACTGCAACCTTTTACCGATGTACCTATTGTGTTCATCTCGGTATTGAACAAGCAACGTATTTTTAAAACGATTGAAACAGCGTTAGAAGTTCATAAAAACAGAGCGAAGAAAATCCCTACCTCGAAATTAAACGACATCATGTTGCCGATTATCGAGAACTATCCACCACCAGCCTTGAAAGGGAAATATATTAAGGTAAAATATGTTACGCAGATTAACGCAAGCTCTCCAATGTTTGCTTTCTTTTGTAACCTGCCACAATATATTAAAGAACCTTATAAGCGATTTATAGAAAATAAGCTTCGAGAAAACTTCGATTTTGCCGGAGTGCCGATACAGATTTATTTTAGACAGAAATAAACAGCAGGAGTAGGAAGAAGTAGGCATAAAAAAGTCCCCAGTGTGCTACTGAGGACCTCAACCAAAACCTAATTCTACTAAAAAACTATCCTTTTTTGGTTTTTGGAGTTTTAACTACTTCTTTTGTAACTTCTTTTTTTGCCTCCGCTTTTTTAGCTTCTTTTTTTGCTTTGTGCTCAGCTTTTTTCTCTGTTTTTGGTTCTACTTTTTTTGTTGCTGGAGTTTGAACTGCAAATGCACCAAATGATGTAGCAACGATTGCTAATGATAAAATGAACTTTTTCATATCTAATTATTTAATTGTTTAAATTGTTAGATCAAAGTTGCATCATCAATATGAAGAAATGATGAAGAAGATAAGGCGCCTATTTGAGGAACTTTAACACGATGTTAGTCCCCATACCAACGATGGAATTCACTGTTATTTGTATTCCATGAAAATCTGCAATGTGCTTCACAATAGCCAATCCCAAACCGTGACTTTCTTCTTCGCCACGGTTTAACTGTTCAAAACGATCAAAAATCTTTGCCAATTGCGCCTCATTAATTCCTTTTCCTGTATCGCTTATGCACAATTCAAAATGTTCGGTATTGGTATTTGAGGATATATTAATTTTTCCATCCTGAACATTGTATTTAATCGCATTACTGATAAGATTGGTAATTAAAATATTAATCAGCGATGCATTTCCAGTAAAAATAAAATCACTTGGCAAGTCAATTTTCACAGATAAATTTTTCATTAGCAAGCGGTGATCAAGCTCATCCACCACATCAGTGATGACCCCTTGAATAGAAACCTGATCAGTCATGCTGTATTGATGGTGCTCAATTTTGGAAATCATTAATAAACTATTAATGATAGACTTTAACCTGGTTAAGGTTTTTAGGTTAGCGAAAACTTTATTCTCTCCATCTGTAGATAGCTTTTCTTCATTCAGTAAGTTTTCCATCCTTACCATTAAAATAGAAATCGGAGTTAACAACTCATGAGAAACATTGGCAATAAATTCTTTCTCTGTTAAAATGAAGGTCTTAAACTTATTCATTAACATGCTAATACTTTCGTCGAGCAGCACAAAATCTGTAGTAGTTGTTTGAATGGGAACGTAGTTAAAATGAATAGGGTCATTCACTTTATTTATTTTTTCGTCTACAATTTTATAAAAAGGAGAAAGCAGATATTTAGAAAAGACAAGGTCGGTAGCCAAGGTAATAATTGCCGATGCAGCTAAAATAAGTAGGGTAAACTTTAAAATAGTTTTTTCGAGCAGATCAACCGTGGTGAGCGCTTCACCAAGTTCCAATTGATAA
>DATJDT010000596.1:0-2073 GCA_035497275.1 Pedobacter sp. | reverse complement strand
TCTTAAAGGAGAGTTTCAACCGCTGGGTTCGAATTCAAACGCCGAAAGTAGGAGCAAAAATCGTAGGATAGAAATTGTGCTCTCACCAAAATTGGATGAATTGTATGATTTGATCAAGAAGTAAACTATGTATAAAATATTAAAATTAAATCTTCTTTGGACACTCAGCTTTTTATTGTTTATAGCCTATAAACCAGCATTCGGTCAAACTACGGGCAGCCTTAGCATAATTGCGGGCAGCGCTAAAATAACGGGTAGCATAACCAAGCCTGATGGAACAAGTAAGGATAGCGTTTTGATAACCTGTACCGTTTTGCAACCCATTACCGGAGATTATGTTAGATATAATGAAGTTTTAGACAAAACAGGGAAATTTTCCATTGATGTAGAAATGGAAACCAACACTGTTTTTGTAGGTTTATCCACTAGCTTAAACCCAAGTAAATACCTTCTTATTAAGTTAATGAATGGCATAACCACCAATGTCGATATTGATCACGATGCAAGTAATGTCATTGCCAATATTAACGTTAGTCCGAAGATGAGTCAATATGATGTGACCGAAGGGTTTGGCATTGAAGATAAATTAATCTGGTTAAGAACGCGTAAGGTGTTAGAGCCGCTTTACAACAAAAACCCCGATTATTTTCTGAACGATGCCAAAAATGCTTTAACCGAGCGACTTAAAATCTTAAATAGCGATTCAGTGCTATCATCCCAAGTAAAGGATGTGATTTCGAAAGATCTTCGACTATTTTTATACAACGCATCCGTATTCGATTATCGGAAATCGATGATACTTAATTATAGGAACACAACTAAGGATAAAAGCAAGGACCCTGATATCCAAAATATTGATCGGTCCTATTTTCAGTTTTTGAAAGATTTTCAACTTAACGATCCTCAATACTTGCTTTGTGCTACATTTCCAGAATTCCAAAAAACTATTATCAAAAATGAAATCATCGGTCTTCCCAAGATCGGAGAAATTGACGTGCCCTCTTGGTTGTCTCAAGCAAAGGGAATCTTATCAAACTTGATAGGGTTTGATAAAGGGCCGTACTACGATATTTTAGCGGCAAATGCTTATGGTAGACAATTTACTGAAGAATTAAGGCCTTTAAGTCCGACACAAGAAAAAAACATCATCAGATATTGGAAGAATGGCGAAATAGCAAAAATTTTATTGCGCAAGAATAAACATGTAGTGGATTTGAACAAATATAAATCCCCTCTGATTGTTAATGACGTTTCGTCGGTTGTCAATGAAAAACTAATTGAAACTATCCTTAACAAGCATAAAGGTAAGGTGGTTTTGATAGACTTTTGGGCAACATGGTGCTTCCCCTGCCTAGATGCGATACATCAATTCAAAGATGCAAAAAAGGATTTTCAAAGCAGGGATGTAGCATTTGTTTACTTAACGAACGGATCTTCGCCCATAAAGCTTTGGGAAGAAAAGATTAAGGGAATTGGTAATGAGCATTACTATTTGAAGGCATCTCAATGGGATTACATGATGGGAAATTTTGATTTTACAGGCATCCCTTCTTATTTGCTATACGACAAAAATGGTAAGCTTATCCATAAATTTACTGCCTTCCCAGGTAATGACAAAGTAAAAACGATGATTAATGATTTGATCAAGAAATAGGAACGAGCTTTAGAAGGGGCTTTCGAGCGATTTAAAACTTGGTAAGGTTAAATCTTTATCCGACAGCAAAAAGTCACTTTCTTTTATCGACGTTCCCCAATTGATCTGAAGGTCGGGATCATTCCAAACTACACCAAATTCGGAAGCTTTATCATAATAATTGCTTACTTTATAAGTGAAGATTGTTTGATCTTCCAAGGTTAAAAAGCCATGTAAAAAGCCAGGCGGCATCCATAATTGCCGATGGTTTTGGCCGCTTAATTCGATTGTAAAATGATGGCCATATGTAGGTGAATTTTTTCTGACATCAACAGCAATGTCTAGCACACTACCTTGAAGTACCCTCACCAGTTTGCCTTGTGCAAAGGGGGGCAATTGGCCATGTATTCACCTTTTCGGGGGGTGAGCCAACCGGGTCA
>DATJDT010000595.1:0-2001 GCA_035497275.1 Pedobacter sp. | reverse complement strand
ACTGGCGACATTGATGCCATGTGGCTTAGAGATAGCTCAGCACAGGTTTTTCCCTACTTGCAATTTGCAAACGAAGATAAACCTTTACAAAAGCTAATCGCTGGTGTTATTAATAAGCAAACACACTTTATCTTAAAAGACCCTTATGCAAATGCCTTTTACGATGATGATACAAAAGTAAGCGAATGGAAAAGCGACTTAACGGCTATGAAGCCGGGAATTCACGAAAGAAAGTTTGAAATAGATTCACTTTGTTATCCTATTCGACTAGCTTATCATTATTGGAAAAAAACTAAAGATACTACCCCTTTTGATGGGGAATGGCTAAATGCGATTAAAGCAACCTTAAAAGTTTTCATCGAGCAACAGCGCAAAACGGGGAAAGGCCCTTATACCTTTCAGCGTAAAACTTCATGGGCAACAGATGGAGTTCCCATGTCTGGCTATGGCTATCCCGCTAAGCCGGTTGGATTAATCTGTTCTATGTTCAGGCCAAGTGATGATGCTACCGTATTTCCCTATTTAATACCTTCAAATTTCTTTGCCGTTACCAGTTTAAAACAAGCTGCCGAAATGGTAAAAAGTATACATGCTAACGAAACGTTAGCTGCCGAATTATTAGCGTTAGCAACTGAGGTAGCACAAGCATTAAAGAAATATGCGGTAGTTGAGCATCCTCAATTTGGTAAAATTTATGCTTTTGAAGTAAATGGATTTGGTAGTTATAACTTAATGGACGATGCAAATGTTCCCAGTCTGTTATCAATGCCTTATTTAGGCGCAGTTGATGCAAAGGATCCA
Organism: Pedobacter sp.; assembly: GCA_035497275.1. Classification (GTDB taxonomy): domain Bacteria; phylum Bacteroidota; class Bacteroidia; order Sphingobacteriales; family Sphingobacteriaceae; genus Pedobacter. Next base: position 1,200 of record DATJDT010000595.1, on the reverse strand, counting down.
ATCTATCTAAATACAAGAAATTATGTTTGGTCTACAGAAAATCCTTTCTTTTTCAAGGGAGCTGCAGCAGAAGGAATAGGCGGTCCACATGTAGGTGCAGATTATATTTGGCCAATGAGCATTACCATGAAAGCATTAACCTCTACCAATAGCAATGAAATTAAACAGTGCATTCATACGCTGTTAAAAACACATGGAGAAACTGGTTTCATGCATGAGTCGTTCCATAAAGACGATGCCAAGAAATTTACCAGAAAATGGTTTGCGTGGGCTAACACGTTATTTGGTGAATTACTTTGGAAAACGCTGAACGAGAAGCCAGAACTTTTAGCCAGTTAAAACACAAATAATCTAATAAGAATATTACTAAACTAATAAAAATGAGGAGTCCTATAGTATTAGGAATTGATATAGGCGGGTCGCATATTACAGCAGCATTGGTAAATGTAGATACTAAGACTTTGATCATCGAATCGATTCATCGCAAAATGGTAAATTCCCAGGATTTAGCGGCAAATATATTCGATGCATGGTGTGAGGTGATCATCGATTCGTATAAAGGATATGAAACGGTAACAAAGTACATTGGAATTGCAATTCCTGGTCCGTTTGATTACGAAAATGGAATTTGCTTGATCAAAGAACAGGATAAGTTTCAAGCATTATATAATATTAATCTAAAAGAAGAATTGGCCTCCAGATTGGAGATTCCTGCTTCAAATATTTACTTTATCAATGATGCAGCAAGTTTTTTACAGGGTGAGGTTTTTGCAGGGGGTGCCAAAGACTCAACTAATGTGCTTGGCTTTACTTTAGGTACCGGCCTTGGCTCTTCAATTTGCACTAACGGACAGGCGATAGACGCTGAACTTTGGAATGCACCTTTTTTAAATGGGATTGCTGAAGATTATTTTTCGACTAAATGGTTTGTTAAAAGATATTTTCAATTAAGCGGAAGGGCATTGGAAGGAGTGAAAGACTTGGCTGATTTTGTAAATATAGATATGCATGCAAAGCAAGTTTTTAAAGAGTTTGGAAATAATTTTGCCCAGTTTATGATGCCTTTAATTAAGAAGCATCATGCAGAAGTGGTAATTATCGGAGGTAACATTGCCCAAGCTTTTAATGTTTTCTCTACCAATGTAATTGATATTTTGGAGCACAACCAATTTAAGACCAAAATAAAAATTAGTAAGTTGA
>DATJDT010000594.1:0-4911 GCA_035497275.1 Pedobacter sp. | reverse complement strand
GCCCCAACTTTGTCCTTGGATACCAATTTTAGTCCCGTCTACCCATGCATTTTTCTTCAAACTTTCCACTCCAGAATTGATAAATTCTTCAGCAGATTTCCCTGGGTGACCAGTTTCATAGCTAATATCAGGTGTGAAAACCAAATAACCATTACTGATAAAGTAGGGGATGTTTATCGTTGAAGCCGATGGGGCAGGTGCTTTATAAGTATATAGGCCATCAGATAATTTCTCATAGAAATAAACGATCATTGGATATTTTTTATTTGGATCAAAATTTTCTGGCTTGTATAAAATACCTTCAGATTTGTAGCCTTTTGGAGTTGTCCATTTTACCAATTCAGCCGTTCCCCAATTATAGCTTGCTTGTTGCGGATTAGTGCTAGCTATTTTAGTGGCTGTTTTCAGATCTTTTGAAATATAAACTTCAGGTGATGTAGTGAAATTTCCTTTGTCATAAACATAAAAATCAGCGTTTTTAGCTTTTACTAGATTTGAATATTTAGCAGGCGACATGATGACTAACTCTGGGTTTTTGTTGTCGTTTATTGATTTACGGTAAAAACCATTTTCTTTGGTCGTATTATTTACCGCATCAAGCCATACCATATCTTTCTTGCCGAAAAATCTAAACTCTGGATCTGTTCTTTCAACACGGAAAGTAATATTGTTTAACCTTCCAAAACCGTTCGTTAAATTTTTAGGTGCTGTTTTCCCATCAGGAGAGAATTGCCAAATATCAAAGCGATCATAAATTAGGATAGCTTTATCTTCTTCTGTCCAACCGGCAATACCATAACTATTTGGATCATCTGGTACATCATTATCTTCATCATAAAACTTTACAGACATGCCAGTATTTAATGCGGTAACTTTTCCGGTTGCCACTTGATAAGTATTCCAGATCTTGGCTTTTTTATCATAATACAGAATGTAATTTCCAGCTGGTGATGTTGAAACGTTGCCATCAAAACTTTCTAATATCTTTTTACGAGCTGCCGTTTTAATATCTATCAGATAATAATCTCTCACCGAACCTCCGGTCCATTGCGAGGCTATACGATTTCCGTAATCTGTAGAACCCAATACATAGCTTGCATCGCCTTCATTTACCAAAGTAGCATCTGGTAATTTAAGATCGGTTAAAGGAATAATTTTTGGATCACCATAAATATCTATTACTGTTAGAAAGCTTTTTTTAGATTCGCGATCTGCATTTTTCAATTGCATTGGTTGAAGATAATCATCTTTGTATCCCCATATATCTAATTTAGCATTTTCGAAATCTATCAATGTAGTATCTTTCGGTTTTTTAATTGGAGCTATGCCGAAAAATATTTTGTTACCGTCTTTACTAAAGTTTATTCTTCCGTCGCCACTTACTGCATATTTTTGTGGCATTCCGTCCATTTCTTTGTCGACAAGAATTTGTGCAGTATCAAGTGTTAAAGAGTTATAGTAAAGGTTAAAGTCTTTAATTTCGGCTTTTTCAGGGCTCAATTCGCCTAAAAATGCCAATCGTTCACTTTCTTCATCAAATGTGAAACTTTTGAAATTTCCTTTTCCTTTTACAAGAGTTTTTACTACACCGGTTTCGGTATTAAGCAAGAACACACCTTGTTGAGCAGTTTTATCTTTTTTCGAGCCAGAGCAAGTAAAAACTAATTGTTTACCGTCTTTGCTAAAACTATAGTCATTTACGAATTTAAACGTACGGATTACATTAGTTGTTAAATTCTTTACTATTAAATCAGTTCCTTCCTTTGCTGCACTAGCAGGTTCATCATCCGCTAAATAATTAGCTACGTCGTCATTTTTCTGATCTGGGTTGGGGGTTACTGGCTTTTTTTTGCTAGTATCTGGCGCTTTTTCTAGATTATACGCTAATAAAGCAGCTCCATTTTCTGGGAATTTAAAAGATTTAACTCTAGGTATTTTAGTTACCGCCAGAGTGGTTAGGTTTACAATCCCTAACGTATCCTTAGTCATTTCGTCTGCTTTTTTCTTTTTTATTTTAGCCATTCTAGTGTCTTTGTACCAAGGCTTGATGGCAAAAGCCGCAAATTTTGAATCAGCGCTAAATAGTGGAGTAGAGGTTCCAAAGCCACTTGGTGCATTTCCTCTTGAGACTTTTAGTTTTTGATTAGATAGGCTATGTTGAAAGTACAGATTTGCATCTCCTTCTTGTTGGTTAATGCTATAAGCTACCCAATTACCATCGTTAGAAAATTGCTTTGCACCTACAGATTCCCAGGTGTCATAAACAGTATGATTGAGAGGCTTTTTTTGAGCATACGCAATACTTGCGCATAATAAAAAAAGTAAGGTTAATTTTTTTCGCATGATTTTATTGACGTTTAAATTGATTTAATGTTATTCAAAGTTAAAAATTGCAAATTTTAGGCACATATTCACTATATGTATATCAAATTTTACAAAAAAAGAGCCGCAAACTTGATTTCCAAATTTGCGGCTCTTGAACCTTTAAACTAAATAAATTTATTTTTTCTTATCCTGAATTTTTGCTTGTTGTTGGCTGCGCATATAATCATCTAATCTCGCTTGAAATTTAGATTTCTTTTTCTCAGTTTGCGGCTTAGCTTTATTTTCTTGTAAAATGGCATGAATTTTCTCATCGTTTACCATAGTCCTAATTAAATATTGCTGAGCAAAAGTTAACATGTTAGCTAAAAAGTAATAATAATTTAAACCAGAAGGGTAACTATTCAATACTCCTAAGAAAATGATTGGCATTATATAGCCAATGTATTTCATCTGGCCAGTGGCACCAGAAATTTGATTGTTAAAATAAGTATAAATTAAGGTAGAGATTGTCATCAATACACACATTAAACTTAAGTGATCGCCAATAAAAGGAACGGTGAAGCCAAACTTTATAAAATCATCATAGGTTGATAAATCTTTCATCCATAAAAAGGTTTCGCCCCTTAATTCGAATAAGTTGGGGAAGAAAAAGAAGAAAGCCATTACAAATGGCAACTGCAATAGCATTGGCAAACATCCACCTAAAGGATTTACACCAACCTTTTTATATAATTTTAGATATTCCTGCTGTAATAAGGTTGGATTATCTTCACCAACTTTAGCTTTAATCTCATCCATTTCAGGCTTTAAAATTCTCATTTTAGCCATAGAGATGTATGATTTATAAGTTAAAGGAGACATAGCCAGTTTTAATAGAATGGTTAATACCAAGATGATTAAACCGTAACCCCAATTAAAGCTTTCTAAGAAGTTAAATACAGGTAAAACAACCCATCTATTAATGTATTTTAAAGGCCAATAACCCATGTCAACTTGTTTCTCAATATCCTGACCTTGCGCTTTTAATGTTGAGAATTTATTAGTTCCGAAATAAAATTTCATCGCATAGCTTTGGGATGCTAATTGATTGAATGGTAATTGCATGTTGGCACCATACCATTTAACTTTACCTGGTTCTGTGCTAACTTTCACCTCAAGATTTCCTTTTTCAAAAGGTACCTGTGGAATTAATACAGCCGAGAAAAAGTGTTGCTTAAATGAAAACCACTCAATTTTACCTTCAGTTAAATCCATTTTAGAATCTTTTCCGATACTTAAATGATCTGGATTTTTTTCCAGATATTTATAATAAGGTGCAGCATGTTCTTGTTCTTTCTTCGCAGATTTTTCCTGTTCCAATAAAGTTGCTTCCCAATTTAAGCTAACCGTATTTCCCTGCACAACTCCATTTAATCCGTTTAAATTCACATTGAAGCCAACATTACTGCTTGCATCTTTTAGATCATAAACAAATTCAATATATTTATCTGCACTATAATTAGCACGCATGTTCATGCTGTTGCCATTCTTAGTACTTGTAAAATAAAGATTATTGGTGTTTACAATCTTGCCGTCTATATTGATGTTTAGACCAAATTTATTTTCGTTTCCGTTAAATAATACAACTGGTGCTCCAGTATATGTTTTTTCACCTTTAACTTCAACACTCTTAATTTTACCACCTATATTGGTAAAAGTTAATTTTAGGAGTTGATTTTCTAAAACAGAAGTTGCTTCAGTTCCATTAAGGTTTGCGCCAAAAGGCCCAGTAGAAACAGTGGTATCTTGTTTTGTTACTGCATTTGAAGCCACTGCAGTGGTTGGAGTAACAGTTTTGTTAGCGCCAACTTTTTTGAGCGAATCAGCTGTAATTCTTTCTTTTTCTTTCTTGATATCAGCCTCACTTGGCCTCATAAAAAAAACAGCTGCTCCTAAAATCACCATGATCAGGAACAGGCCTGTGAATGTATTTCTATCCATTATTATGTTTTAAACTCGTATTATTTGATTTTCTTTTTTGCATGCTCCATTGCAGCGGCAACAAATTTAACAAAAAGTGGGTGAGGATTAGCAACTGTTGACTTTAATTCTGGGTGAAATTGTCCACCAACAAAAAATGGATGATTTTTTAACTCAACAATTTCCACTAAATTACTATCCGGGTTAACACCTGATGCAATCATTCCAGCATCTTCATATTGTTTTAAGTATTCGCTATTAAACTCATAACGATGTCTATGTCTCTCAGAGATGTGTTGTTTTCCATAGGCTGCATAAGCTTTTGTACCTTTTTTAATATCACAAGGGTAAGCACCTAAACGCATCGTACCTCCTTTAGTGGTAATGTTTTTTTGTTCTTCCATCATGTTAATTACCTGATGAGGTGAATTTACATCTATTTCTGAGGTATTTGCATTTTTTAGACCTAATACATTTCTGCCAAATTCAATTACAGCACATTGCATTCCAAGGCAAATGCCGAAGAAAGGAATTTCATTTTCCCTTACAAATTTAATGGCTTCAATTTTTCCTTCAATACCTCTGCTTCCGAAGCCAGGAGCTACTAATACACCTTGTAAATGCCCT
>DATJDT010000593.1:0-6222 GCA_035497275.1 Pedobacter sp. | reverse complement strand
TCCGATAAGGTTTCATTCGCTATTGCAAATTACCAGCGTGCAGTTGAGATAGGGAAAAAGGCAACTTATTATTACGCAGCTAATGCAGCCCTGCATATCGGGGGTATTTATGAAAAGCTAAATTTTAAAAGCCAGGCAGCTAGCTATTATAAGCAGGCTGTCGCTATGAAAAATCATGAATATGAGAATAGCATTGAATCCAAAGCAAAAGATGGTTTAAAGCGTATAGGATATTAGTTAGCACCGTTGCTTAATACTCTTCGTCTGTAAATCTATAATGTTTTTGAATTGAGAGTTGGTGAAAAGTATTTATTTTATTGTCTACTTGAGCAAAGTCGAAAGTCTGGTTAGTCCCACAATCCAACATATGAAAATACACGGATGGCTTTAAACTTTCAAAATACTCAACTATATTGCTGCTCCATATCAATTGACAATTTCCTTTTATTTTTGGTACGATATAATTAATCCCGTCCTTCATGACAATTTTCCGGACATGATTAGACTCTAAGTTCCCTTGTGGATATAAAATTAAAAGGTTGCCGGGCTTATTTAAGAGCTCTGCTGCATAATCGAGGCTTTTATTGACAGAAGGAGTTCCTGGTACAATTGAAAAACAACCGAAATACTTTAACCAAGGATTCATTTGCATTTGCTTCTTTAGTACCATGATATAAAAACCATACGATTTCTGATTTTTATGAATTGCATGCTGGCTTAGATAGGCTGCCAGAAAACCATCCCAAAAGCTAAAATGATTACACATTAATAGATATGAATGATTCTGTTTAATGTCAATCTCTTTGATGACCAATTTGTTGAAACGTCTTTTTAAAAACCATGAGAGGAAATTAAGTGCTCCTTTCATAAGGAATGCTGGAAGGGGTTTAGGTTTAATGATCATGTAATAAGGATGATAAAGTTCGACCAAAATTTAAGTTGATCATATTATGATCTTCATTAACTACGACTTGTTGAGCATGAGTGATCTTGGGGATTACTGAAAGTCCAATTTTAGCTGGATAGCTTTTATCTCGTTCTCCAAAAATAAAGATACTCTTAATCTGATGTTGGTTTAGCTTGTCAATAAATTTTTCAGCATCAAGGTTTAAAAAGCGTAAATAGATTGTGCATGCATAAAATGAGAATCTTAATTCAGAGGTCGCAATTTCTTTTAATAGAATATCATGAGCCTGCTGATCAATAACTCTTGTCTTTTTAAGTATTGAGAGCAAGTTAGTCATCCCATTGTCGCTTAGTGCAAGACGCTCTAATAATTTATTTCCAACTTTGTTCCCACTTAAAAAGCGTAAGAATTTACCTGGTTTAAGGCTTGATGGCGCCGCAATAAAGACTTCTTCTATCTGTTCAGGAATCTCTTCAACCAAGCTTGTTGCAAAATGTGATCCCATCGAATAAGCAAGTATTGAAAAAGTATTAATGTCGTTTTTTTGACAAAAACCAAGGAAGAGTTTGCCTAATTCTCTTTTTGAAATTCCACGCTTTACGACCTCCAGGCTCTGGTCTTTTAGTTTCGTCTCTTTGTGAAAAAATAAGTCGAATCCATAAAAAGTATATTGCTTCCCTAAAGACTCTTCTACTACTCTAAATTGCTTTCCATGCATACCGTAGCCATGAAAGCAGAGCATGTTTTTTGTACCAGTTCCAAACTTATAATAATGTAAGATGATTCGTTCATCTTCGAAATAATGTTCAATCATTTGGCTTATTTTCTACAAATAGCAATTGCCCAAGTGTAATCTCCATCGTGAGTAATACTTAAACTAACCTGCAAATGAGCTAAACTTTCAGGTAACACTACTTTGGGTATGCCTGCAATGTTGGTTCTTATGATTTCAATTCTTTTTAATGGTAAAGATGAAAGGAGGATTTGTTTGACGCTTTTATAGACAGCTTCTTTTGCGGCCCAAGTAGAAGCGTACCTCAATAATGGATAATCAAATTGTTGGCAATATTCAATTTCATTATCCGTAAAAACTTTCTTCTGAAAAAGACTATTAAAGGATTTTTCAAATTCAGGAATAAACACCAAATCATTCCCCACAGCAAAATCAGCTTGAGAATCGAGTGGAATGAACTTTAATGCACTAGTTTTCATCGATAGCAACTCCCATAATATTAAAACCACCATCTACAAAGTGGGTGTTTCCTGTAACTTTCAAAGACAGATCTGAAAAGTAGTATAAGGCCGTATTTGCAACATCTTGTGCGGTAATATTGCCTAAAGGAGCAGTAAATTTACCCATCTTTCGTAATTTTCTAACACCATTTATGCCTCCTGCAGATGTAGTCATTACCAGGCCAGCAGAAATTGCATTTACTCTTAATCCGGATTTTCTAAAATAATCAGAAAGGTAAAGCATGATGTTTTCAAGTGCAGCCTTGTTGATAGCCATGCCTGCATATCCTGGAAAAACCCTTTGTGAAGCATTGTAGGTAAGAGTCAATACAGAACCATTTTTTGCAAACAAGGGTTCTGCTACGCGGCAAATTCTCAATAACGAATAAGCACTTATATTAAATGAATCCATGAATTCTTCAAATGGAATGTCAATGTATTTAGGTGCAGCTTTATCACTATTAGGTAAGCTGTAACACATTACATTTTGGGTTCCAAAAGCAACTCCGTGAAGAAGATAATCAATTGGTCCAATATGTTGATAAACGTTTTTTAAGAACATACTAATTTGTTCTTCATCCCGTACATCTACTTGATAAGCATAACTAGTATCCATCTCGTTTGCTTTCAAGAGCGATAGTACTTCATCCTTGGTTTCCTCGACATAATTGACAGCAACCTTGCAGCCGGATTGATGTAGCTTTTTTGCAACATGGAACGCAATTGAACTATCATTTCTAATACCAAATACTACAGCAACTTTTTCTTTATTGTTAATCATGAATTATCTTTTGATAATAGCATTGAACTGTTTGTGCCACCAAAACCATAGTTTAGGCAGGCAATATGATTAATTTCCTTTTTAAAGCTTTTTTGAGGAAGTAAATCTCTGAAGCATTCCATAGGAGATTTTATACTGTCCCAATTCTCATTCTTTTGGAAATGTTCCAACTCCGGATTTAAATTAACTGAATTAAGGCAGGGAAGAACGGTTTGATTTTGAATCATTAATAAAGCAGTGATCATTTCCACTGCGCCGGCAGCTCCAATCATATGTCCAAATTGTGATTTCGGTGCTGAAATATGATACCCTTTATCGCCTAACGTGTCTACAACACTTAATAATTCAATTGCATCTCCAACAGGAGTAGAAGTGCCGTGAACTTTTACTACATCAGGTTTAATTTCAGAATTTCCTAGCAAACCCTTCCACAATCTTCTTTGACCTTCAAAAGAAGGAGCAAACATATTACCATCCCCATCAGAGTTGTTAAAGTAATTGTCAATGATTCCTAAAATATTTGCACCACGTGCTTTAGCCATTTCATATTCTTCCAAGCATACAATACCTGCACCGAATGAACAGACAAAACCATTTCTATTGATATCAAAAGGTCGTGAGCTCTCCGCTGGTGCAAAACCTTTGCTTAATATTTGCATACCATCGAAGGCAATAAAAGTCTCTAAGCAGGTAGCTTCGGTACCACCTGCAATCACTCGATCTTGTAAACCGAACTTGATCAAACGATAGGCGTGTCCAATATTTCCTAAGCCTGTAGCACAAGCTGAACCAATGGATTCACAAACCCCTTTGTTTTTTATAAGACACGAAATGTTGGCTGCCTCCCTGTAAAACATGGCTCGATCCACACTGTGGGCACCCGCCATGCGGCTTTTTTTTCCATTTACAAAAAAATTATGCCATGCATTCCGTTGAATCTCATGACCTCCTCCTCCGGATGCTACGGTTACTCCTGTTCGTTCTGATTGAACTTCTTTTTCATCCCATCCTGCCATGTTAATTGCCTCTTTGGCCGAAATCATTGCCCAAATGCTGCTTATGTCAGCAGTAGCCAAATTTGCATTTGGAATACGATTTAAATGGTCAATATAAACTTCCGGATAGTTTTCTATAAAGGAAGAATAAATGGTTTCTAAGTCCATTTCAGCTTCAGTAATAAAAGCTGAAACCTTAGACCGAAGAGTAGTAGCATAAGCAGTCGCTTTATCCCATTCCCTGACTAGGCTTTTGTTGGCAAAAAGCTTATCTGAGAATTCATCTAGACTTTTACAGGTAGGGAAAACCCCCGCCATTCCTACTACTGCCACTTTTCTTCCTGCGACTTCCATCTATGATCTTTCTTTGGTCCGGATGATAAGGTCAACAATGTCCTTTACTTTGGAGCCTAAGTCATCAATGTCATCATCATCAAACTCGATATCAAATTTCTGTTCGGTTTTAACAGCAATATTAATCATCTCTGTTGAAGGAGTTCCTAAATCAGCGATAAAATCTGTCTCTTCAGTAATTCCTATTAGTTTCTCAGGATCTATGGTTCTTACGGTTTTTAATATTTCAACTAAGCCATTAATAATTTCTTGTCTTTCCATTCTTTATTATCTGTTAAATAGTTCTTTTTTTATTGCTCTACCGGTGATGTCAAATAGTTCGGCTACTAGAATAAAACCACTTGGTAAATCATAGTTTAGCAAGCGAGTTTCATTGAAGTCTTTAAAATAGGTATCAAGATCTAATCCTTTAGGTACCTTATAAATCCTGCCATCGGTAACCATTTGTCTAAATTTATAAAATTTAATTTTTCCAAGACTGATGAAAGTTTCTCCTTCTTCCAGGTAAGTATGAAAATTTACTTGTCCGATACTGATAAATGCAGGGATAAACTTGTCTTTCAAGGCTATGGGCTCACAATTCTGCTTTTGGCATTCTTGGAACGTTCCGCATGAAACAATGGTAGCCTGTGCGAATGCCTCAATTTGATCCACGCCTCTAAAAACTCCGAAATGATCCAAGACATCCCGCGCTTTTGGCGTGTAGCTGGCAACAATTCCCAAAGCGGGTTCATGCCAGTGAAATGCATCTAAGAGTAATTTGGTTGGTCCATGTAAAAGCATTTGGCTCGGAGGGACACCTATTAAATTATCCATAATTAAAACAACCCTCCGTTTATGTCAATTGTACTCCCATTAATGTAGGAAGCTTTGTCTGATAGAAGAAAAGCAACAGTTTCTGCGATTTCATCTGCACGGCCAAAACGTTGAGCAGGTATCAGATTCAAATATTTAGTTCTTTCTGATTCGGGTATAGCTTCGGTCATAGGAGTTTCTATAAAACCAGGTGAAATACTTAAAACCCTGATTTGGTGGCCTTGCTGCAATGCAGCAACCTCCTTTGCCAATGATTTAGAAAATGCAATAAGTCCTGCTTTAGTAGCAGCATAAACAGATTGAAATGCATTTCCTTGTTCTGCGACGCATGAACTTACCTGCAGAATAACCCCACTGTTCTTTAGTCCAAAAATTTTCATTGCAGTTTTAGCAATCATAATGGGTGCCTTCAGGTTCACCATAAGCATCTTATCGATATCTTTTTCCGGTTGAAAAGTCAAGGGTTTATCGATGGATATGCCTGCATTGTTAATTATAGCATGTAATTCATCTCCATGTTCAGCCTTAAGTCGTTTACAGAAATCTTTAAGTTCCTCTGCATTACTAAGGTCTGCAGCTAATACAAAGTTGTTCTCTCTTAGTTCTTTGATGTTCTCATCTTTTGAAGCATGTAAAATTAAGCGATAATCTTGGTTTAATCTTTTGGCCATGGCGAGTCCTAAGCCTGAACTTGCGCCGGTAATTAAAACTTTTGGTTTTAACATCCTATTATTTTTTACCAAAAATAAAACATTCACATTGAAAAGCAAGTTTTAGGGCATCTATTTAAGTTTATAAACCTTTTTTTGCCTAATACGACAATTATATTTTTCAATAAAAATTCTAAACTTTTTTCCCAGTTTGTTGGTTATATAGTTATGAAGAGGGAATCAATAACTACAAAGCTAATGGATATAGTTAGGCAACTAAGCTTTCAGACTAGCGTTAGGCCTAAATTACAGTCATCTTGTGAAATTTATGGCATGTGGGCACCGCCCGAAACCAAAGGAAATTGTAAGCGTTATGATTTTAAACTCGTTATTGCAATCGAAAATAAATCGATGCATACAGCTTATTCTGTTCGCATTCAGCATATTTTACTGAAGGATAAACGAGTTTTTAATTTAACTGAAGAG
>DATJDT010000592.1:0-10614 GCA_035497275.1 Pedobacter sp. | reverse complement strand
AGGCTGTAAAATAGGCCGATGGAATTTCCCATAAAGCCAGCGCGGTTGCTACATTTAACTCAGCACCGCCAACATAAAAAGGTAATTTATTTGCAGCAAGCCACGCTCCATCTCCATCTGGACAAATACGCAATAAAAGTTCCCCGAAACTTAAAACTTTGCCCATATTAAAAGTTGAAATAAGTTTTAGCGTTGTGATAACAAATGTCTTGGATTATTTTCCCCAACCATTCTTTATCATAGGGAAGTTCTCCATTTTCTACGTCTGTACCAAATAAATCGCACAATATTCTTCTAAAGTATTCGTGACGAGGGAAAGAAAGAAAACTTCTTGAATCGGTTAACATTCCAACAAACTGACTTAATAAACCCATATTTGATAAGGTATTGAGCTGTTTGATCATGCCATCCTTTTGATCTAGAAACCACCATCCAGATCCCCATTGCACTTTACCAGCCACTGTTCCGTCTTGGTAATTACCAATCATGGTGGCCATCAGCTCATTATCGGCAGGATTTAAGTTATATAAAATAGTTTTCGCTAATTTATTGTCTAGATCGAGTTTATTCAAAAATTTCGATAGTTGTTTACCTTGAGGAAAATCACCGATTGAATCAAATCCTGTATCTGGTCCCAATGACGATAATAGGCGGGTATTGTTATTGCGAAGGGCTCCTAAATGAAACTGTTGTACCCAACCTTTCTCGTGATTCCATAAGGCAAATTCAAAAAGTACGGCTGACTTGAATTTCAAATTCTCGGCTAAAGAAATTGCATCGTTATTTCTAATCTTTAAGAAAATCGCTTTTATCTCTTCTGCTTTATAATCTTCTACATAAATCTGTTCCAAACCATGATCAGACACCGTTGCACCATGCTCGGCAAAATAAGTATGGCGGGACTTTAAAGCAGTCAAATAAGCATCATAATCTGAAATAGGCGCTCCACTTATATCAGCCAATTTATCAATGTAAACGTTTAAACCTGCAATATCATCCGCATTCATCGCTTTGTCTGGCCTAAATGCCGGTAAAACTCGCAAAGCTATTCCGCTATTTTTTAGCTGTTGATGATAGGCTAAATTATCTAAAGGATCATCAGTAGTACATAAGGTTTTAACATTCATCTTAGCTAACAATCCCTGCACACTATAAGCTGCTGTTTGTAATTTAGCATTACATTCATCATAGATCTTCTTCGCATTAACTGGAGATAACACTTCATGGATATCAAAATAGCGTTGTAGCTCTAAATGCGTCCAATGATAAAGCGGATTTCTTAAGGTATATGGAACCGTCTCCGCCCATTTCTCAAATTTCTCCCAATCTGAAGCAGCGCCCGTGATATAGTATTCATCAACACCATTGGCGCGCATGGCTCTCCATTTATAATGGTCGCCATACAACCATACCTGGGTTATATTTTCAAATTTTTTATCAGCCGCAATCTGGTCTGGCAGCAAATGATTATGATAATCAATTATTGGCATTTGCTTTGCAAATTCATGATATAGCGTTTTCGCTGTTTCAGTTTGCAATAAAAAGTTTTCGTCTAGAAAGTTTTTCACGGAGTGATCCTATTTTAATATTATTTATTCTTTTATTCATGCGAAAGATTGCTTCTTCGCATGCTCATTGCCATGAGGGCTTACTTAAACTCCACTAAAAATAGAGAAGCCACCATCTACACAAATCATCGCGCCAGTAACAAACTGCGAAGCATCGCTCAATAGCCATACTAAAGCCCCTTTTAATTCATCAGGATCTCCAAATCGCTTAAAGGGTGTTTGTCTGATTACCGATTGCCCCCTAGGCGTAAATCCCCCATCTGGAGTAGTTAATAAGTTACGATTTTGTTCTGTCAGAAAAAACCCTGGCGCCAAGGCATTCATCCTTATTTTGTCTCCATAACGATTAGCCAGTTCAACAGCAAACCATTGTGTATAGCAATCTACCGCAGCTTTACCCATATTGTAACCCAATACTTTGGTAACTGCTTTTTTGGAGTTCATGGACGAGATGTTAACGATACTTCCCTTTCCAGTTTGGGCAATGGCTTCACCAAAAACCTGGGTTGGAATAAGTGTTCCCCATAGATTAAGGTCTAACACTTTCTTCATTCCATCCATCTTCATCGAAAAAATGCTTTCTTCAGGTTGCAAAACTCCATCAGGCATATTACCTCCAGCAGCATTTACCAACCCATCTATTTTGCCAAAAGCAGCAATAATTTTTTCACGGGCAGCAATGAGCTGTCCTTCATCCATGGCATCTGCAATTAAAGCAATAGCCTTACCACCGTTTTTATTGATAGCATCTGCTCTTTGCTGTGCGATTTCCGCATTTCTACCTAAAATGCCTACGGCACCTCCTGCTTCTACAATCGCATTTACAAACGAATTGCCTAAAATTCCTGTACCGCCTGTTATTACGATTACTTTACCCTCTAAAGAAAATGATTGTTCCATTATTTAAGTTCTTTTACGCCAAATGTATCCATATCTGCATAGTCTAAATTTTCGCCAGCCATGCCCCAAATAAAACTGTAATTTTTTGTTCCGCTACCAGCATGAATGCTCCATACAGGTGATAAAACTGCCTCATGGTTAGCCACAATAATATGTCTGGTTTCTTGTGGTTCTCCCATATAATGGAAAACGCGATGTTCCTCGTCCACATCAAAATAGAAATAAACTTCCATTCTACGGTCGTGCGTATGTGGCGGAATGGTGTTCCAAACACTACCTGTTGACAGGATAGTTAATCCCATCACCAACTGACAGCTTTGAATTCCATCTTTATGGATGTAACGTGCTATTTTGCGCTCATTGGCTGTTTCAACGCTACCCAGCTGAGCCGAAAAGGCATCACTATTTTTCAAGAAGGTAGTAGGATAGCTATGATGAGCTGGTGCTGATAAAGCATAGAAAATAGCTGGATCATTAACATCCTTACTCTTAAACTTTACTTCATTTACACTCTTGCCCATATACAGACGAGCTAATTTTGCTAAATCGTAGCTAACACCATCTGCCACAATTGTGCCTTCACCTCCCACATTAATCACCCCCATCTCTCTTCTTTCCAAAAAGAAATTGGCACGCAAAATATCGTAAGTACCTAAAGTTACCTCAGTTGTTGTTGGCGTAATTAATCCTGTAACCATGCGATCATAATGCGCATATACAAAATTTGCTTTGTTAGGTTCCTTAAGACCATCTAATAAAAATCGATCCCTGATTTTATCAGTTTGATAGGATTTAAAATCTTCTGAATGTACGTGTTGTATAATCTTCATTTGCTTTCTTTATTTTTCATTTATTCCCATGAAAACTTTGACGTTTATCTAAACTTTGATAATCATCAAAACTTTGGCATTTACCTAAACTTTGACAATCTGCAAAAGATTGTCAAAGTGATACTCCTCTTTTCCAGGGGATAAAATCATCTTGATTTAATAAAACTGCCTTTGGAATTACTTCACCGCTAGCGGCTTTAATGCAATACTCCAAAATATCTTCTCCCATCTCTTCAATGGTTTTTTCTCCTTCAATAACAGGTCCTGTGTTGATGTCAATAATATCACCCATTCGCCTTGTTAATGCATTATTGGTAGCTACCTTAATAACCGGACAAACGGGATTTCCTGTTGGTGTTCCTAAACCGGTTGTAAATAAGATAAGGGTTGCGCCACTTGCTGCTTTTCCAGTGGTAGCTTCAACATCGTTACCTGGGGTGCAAACTAAGTTTAAGCCACTTTTTGTAGCTGGTTCAGTATAATCTAGTACATCGGTAACCGGTGATGTTCCTCCTTTTTTTGCAGCACCATTGCTTTTAATAGCATCGGTAATTAAGCCATCTTTAATATTTCCAGGAGAAGGATTCATATGAAAGCCAGAGCCTGCATTTTCTGCCGCCTGACTGTAGGCCCCCATTAATGAGATGAATTTTTTAGCGGCTGCTTCATCTATTGTGCGATCAATTAAATTTTGTTCAGCGCCACATAGCTCAGGAAATTCGGCCAAAAGAACCGTTGCGCCTAATGCAACCAATAGATCTGAGCAGTAACCAACGGCAGGATTAGCAGAAATGCCACTAAAGCCATCGCTACCCCCACATTTAACGCCTACATTTAGCTTACTTAAAGGAGCGGGTTTACGTTCAATCTTATTGGCTTCAATTAGGCCTTCAAAAGTCTTCTTAATTGCTTCTGCAATTAAATTTTCTTCATTTTGCGATTGCTGTTGCTCAAAAATGAACAGTGGCTTATCGAAATTCGGATTTCTATCTTTGATATCCCTTGTAAAATCTGCTACTTGTAAATTTTGGCAGCCCAAACTTAAGACGGTAACACCAGCAACATTGGGATGATCCGCATAAGCGGCCAAGAGTTTGCTCAAAACTGCGGCATCCTGCCTAATTCCCCCGCAGCCCCCTTGATGGTTTAAAAATTTAATTCCATCGATATTCTTAAAGGTCCTTTTATTGCGAACCCCTTCAAAAGTCATAGGCGCCTCTAACGAAGCAATATCCACACCGTTCTCAAATGCTTCAACAAGATGGTGCGTATAAGCTTTATACTTTGCTGTTACCGCATAGCCCAATTCATTATGCAAAGCTTCACGAATCACATCAAGGTTACGGTTTTCACAGAAAACGGTTGGCACAAAAAGCCAGTAATTTGCAGTCCCCACTTTACCATCAGCACGATGATATCCATTAAAAGTGCGACCTTTAAATCGAGTAACATCTGGGGCTTCCCATTTGTACTGATATGGACGAAACTCATAGGGAGCGGCAGCATGTTTTAAGTTATCGGTTGTCATTAAGGAACCCGATTTAAGCGGGTATTGTACTTTCCCTACCAAAGTACCATACATTAAAACCTCGTCGCCAGTAGCCATATCATTTGCATAAAACTTATGCTTGGCATTGATATCCTCTACCAATGTATAGGTATTGCCCTGGTAACTAACTGTCTCGCCAGCTTTTAAATCGCTCAATGCAACCAACACATTATCATTCGGATGAACTTTTAAAACTAACTGTTTCATTTTCTAAACTGAATATATTTTAGATGACGGAAGATTACTTAATGCCACTTCCATTCCATTATTTAAGATTGTGTTATATTTTTCATTAACCGACTCGATCAATCCAGGTAGCGCTCCTAAATCCAATTTCCAAAAACCTACATCAGTTAATACGCTTACTACATAGTTATCTTTTTGGTGTTGATAAAAATAGGCGGCACTATCATCGTTAATTAAATATTGATGGCCATTTAATGAGCCGTAGTATTTACCATTTTCTTTCTTATTTACTTTCATAAACAATAAATAAGCAGCAAAGCCTAGTGCAATATGATGAGGAGCTTTATTATAAATATCGTAGTAATTGGCTATTAAAGGTAAAATACGAATTTTCATCTTCATCGTATATTGAAAAGTGATATTGTGCCACAAGTGCTCGATAAAAGGGTTTGCAAAACGATCAATAACAGCTTTAGAAAATTCTGCAGTTTGATGGGCAGAAACTTCATAAGGTATAGCCAAACTAATTTCCGAAGCCATTAACGTTTCGATATATTGTTTAACCTGCTCATCCTTCATCGCACTTTTTACGGTATCTATTCCAAGTAAAAAGGCAATACCAGCACTTAAAGTATGTGTACCATTTAACAGTCGTACTTTAAGTTCTCTATAAATCTCTATATCTTCAGCAATTACAACTCCAGCATCAACTCTTGCAAATTCAAGTGCTTCTTTCACTTGTTCACCACCTTCAATAGCCCAAAGCCTGTAAGGCTCGGCCATGGCCAATAGCTGATCAGCATACCCTAATTCCTGCTGAAGCTGCGCTAAGGTATCTTCGTCTGGTTTTCCAGGTACAATCCTATCTACCAATGAATTACAAAAGGTGTTCGCAGTGGTTAGCCAAGCTACAAAGCTGGCTTCCAAATTATTAAACTGGGCCAATTGCAATACGATGGTCGCAAGTTTAGTTCCATTGTCAGGGATTAACTCGGTAGCAATAATCACTAATCCACTTTCTTTTGACCCATTGAATGCTTTAAATCGTTCATAAAGAACGGCTAAAACTTTAGCGGGGAAAGAACTTGGTGGGTTTTGATCAATTCGCTCATTTACCAATGTTATGCCAACTTCTGTTGTATTTGAAACAATAATTTTTAGGTCATTCGACACGGCTATTGCTAAAACCGATCCCCAGTTATCTTCAGCTGCAATTACCCTACTGATTGCCGACGAAATAATATTTTCTTCAATCAATCGACCTCCCTCTAACCCTCTAATGCACAAGGTATAAAGGCTATCTTGTGCATCAAATTCTGAAGTATCACCTGATGTCGATTTCACAACTGCCACTCTTCCGTTAAATACCCCCTGATGGTTGGCTTTATTGATAAAATAATCAGGAAGCCCGCGGAGTAATACACCTGTTCCAAATTGAAGTACCTTTTCGGGAAGTTCAAAGAAGTGAGACTGAGGTTTAATTATATTATCCTTATTAATAAATTGCAGATTTTCTTGAGATAAGATCATTTTTATATTCAACAGCTTTCAGTTTATAATTGCTTATGATAGTAGGCATTGCCTAAAACAATTCTACGCATTTTTTACTAGGAAAAACCCTATTTAAGCGCAAATATTTGCGCAATCGTTCCCAATTTAGTTGATCGTTTTGGCTTGGTAGTTGGTAATTTTTAGTTGGTAGCTTTCTGCCATTTAGGATATTCGCTGGCCAAAAGTTTAGTAGCAAAACTTCCATACCAAGCGTAACCATTTCTACGCTCGAAGCTAATTTCGGCAACGTCGCTTTTAATGGAATTATCGCGATCACCAAAAATGGGCTTATTGGTTTCAAAATCATAAAATCTTGCCCAAATGGTAGAGGTTTCATCTTTAATTAGTCCTTTATCTTTAATGTTGGGCAATTTATCGAATCGGTAACCAACAATCTTAGTTGCTTCAAACCATGCTATCGCATTTTGAATAGCATTTTTGATCTGCTGGCTTGGATTTTTTATTCTCATAAGGAACCTCACAATTGCCACAGATTCTGAGGTACTTAAAGAGGCAGGTTCAAAGTTTCTCGCTTTCGCAGGTTTAAGTGTATTTTGATCATATTGTGCAGCCCAAATACTCAGCTTTCCATTTTGCACAATCTGGGTTTTTAATATGCAATCTAATCCTCTCCGGTAGGCATCTTCTGCTTTCGCACGATAGGCATTGTCGACCAGTTCAAAATCATCCGTTTGATTGGCAATGTTGAACATAATATTAAGCACATTTACGATAGCATTATCATTATAGGTAATTTCAGCACGATAGCTACTTTTATCGGGATAATACTGAGGCCATCCCCCATTCTTATATTGGGCTTTCAAAAGGTAATCGATTCCTCTCTCGGCAGCTATCAAATAGTTTTTATTGCTTGTTGTTTTATAAGCTTTTATTAAGGTGTTAATCTCTCTGGAGGTAGCTGCATTATCAATAGTGGCATGCATATAAGTTGTGCTCTTAATCCTTGCCATCAATGCATCATCAATTGGTGTTTCATATTTCACAACATAGCCTCCTGTTAGCTGTTTTGGCCAGGCACCATTACTGAGTTGATAAATTAACATCTTTTCTGCAATGGAATCGGTTTTAACTGTTCCATGCCCTGCCGTTTGCGCAGTGGCACAAGAACAAAAGCTGATGCAGATTATTGTATAAAGTAATATTAAGTTATTTTTCATTTTATTCCTTTAATTTACAAAACTATGCTGGCGTCATTGCGAGGTACGAAGCAATCTTAAAGCGTTTTGTTAGCCCGCCCATCAGATTGCTTCGTACCTCGCAATGACGTAATAACAAACTTGATATAAGCTAACATCAGACTTCACAACTTTCCAGACTTTCCAACTTTGGGACTTCACAACTTTCAGACTTTCAGGCTTTCGGACTTTCCAGACCTCACAACTTTCCCGACTTCCGCACTACTTCACCTGTTTTGCAAGCCAGTTTACCAAATCGGTGGCTGCTTTAAAATTTTCATAAGTGGCTGGTAGTTTTCTGCCATCAACATACTCATTGTATAGCCAAGGGTCGCCAATTATATAAACGGTTCCCTTACCCATTTTGGTAACAGCCATTACATGTTCCTCATCAGCATCTTTTAATACTGATTTTGCATTACCCGATAATTTTAAGCTACTATATTCTTTAATAAATAAATTGTGTGCATTTTTAAAGATTGTATTACCCGCTGGAACAACAACTTTTGCAGTTTCAAAATTACCAGGTACTGGCACTGTTCCCTTGCTATCGCCATTAAAGAATACGCCAAATTTTGCGGCTAGCTCATTAAAATGTTTCAACTCTGCATTTGGCGCATCATTAGCCATCAATACCAATACCCCACCAGCATTTACCCAAGTTGTAATAGCCTTAATATCAGCTTGTGAAACAAAATGTGGCTTTGGATTTTCCTTTTCAAAATCTGGATCTACAATGATATAGATGGATGAACTGGTTAAATTTGCTACGGTTGGTGCTTGATACAATGTTTTGGTGCCGAAGCCTGCCGCTTTAAATATCCCTCCTAAAAAGGAGAACCCTCCATTTGCTTGCTCATCCCATTTATAATGCCATTGTAAGGAATTACCACTTTGATCGGTCCGGGTTTCATTGTTAAAATATGAATCTAACAACACCGTTTTACCTAAACCTGGCTTTGGCATTGCTGCCAGCTCCATTTCATTAGCAGCTAACAAAAATGCACCAACTCCTTTTGGGTCATTAACCACCACTTTTTCGCTTATATAATAAGCATAACTACCATCTCTATAAGGTTTGCCACCTAAACCTGAAACACTTACTGTGCCCTTTAAATTAATCCTATCCGCATCAATACGCTCTATAAACGAGGCTTTAATTCCCTTATATCCTTTATCAGCAAAAGCAAAATAAGATTTGGGCAAATAACCCATGCGCACTGCCTTTGCGAAAGTGTAAACAAACATATTGGATGCCGAAGCTTCATGGTAATTACCTTTCCCTTTCGGCAAATCTAAAATATCGTACCACAATCCAGATTTTGGGTCTTGCACTTTTTGTACAGCAGTAGCAAAACGACTCAAGATTGCCAACAACTGCTTTCTTTTAGGATGATTTGCCGGAAAATTATCCAATACATCAACTAAAGCCATGCCGTACCAACCCATTGCCCTTCCCCAAAAATGCGGAGACCTACCAGTAGTTTTATTTGCCCATTGTTCTGCTTTCGATTCGTCCCATCCATGATACATCAACCCCGTTTTGGCGTCAACTGCATTTTTTTCCATCCAAATGAACTGATTAGCGATATCATCAAAAGCTTTGTCATTTTTTATCAGCGCTGCATACTCTGCATAAAATGGCTCGCCCATATACAAGCCATCCAGCCACATCTGGTTTGGATATATTTTCTTGTGCCAAAAGCCACCCTCTTTGGTTCGGGGCTGTTGTTGCAACTGGTCCCATAATAAGGTAGCAGCTTTAAAGTATTTTTGCTGACCGGTCACTTTATATAGCAGCAATAATGTACGCCCGTTTTTAACATTATCGATATTAAAATCCGATTGTTTATAGTTATTGATTTCTCCATCTTTAGTTAAGTAAGAATCCATGCTTTTTTGCATAGTTTTAAAATAGGTCGCATCGCCTGTTCTTTTCCAAATCCCTTCAAAGCCCTCGTAAACAACACCTAAATCATACGACCATTTTTTTGGCTTAAAACCAGACGGAGCCGTATTAAGCGTGTCTTTCCAAATGTCCATAATGGTAGCAGCCATTTGTTCTGAAATAGGCTTGCCTTGTTGTGCTGCTACTTGAAAACAAGAAGTAAACAATACCAATACGGAGAGATATTTTAAAAGTGAAAGTTTCATAGCTATATTTTACTTGTTGATCTGTAATGATTTTTCTGCAGCCCCAGCTAAAAATTCAGTTGCCACTTTTGCTTTTGCTGCATCTAAGCCTGAAGATTTTATAGCACTATTTCTATCTCCGCTAATGCGGAAAAGCAATTGAGCGGTATTGTATTTTATATTGCTGAAGTTAATTTGATTTCCATTTTGGATATTAATTAATGGATTAGCTTCGTCAACTACCAAGTTCACTTTAGTGAGCGTAATATTTTTTGCTTCTTGGATGTCTATTCCTTCTTTCGCTTTAATACTCAGGTTATCCAAATTGATGTTGCTAATACTCAACTCTGGCAATCCCCTCATAAATAACGCCTTAGAAGCGCCGTCACAAGTAACATTGCTAATATAAAAATCTTTAAATGTGGGTGTTTCTTCGGTTATGGGAAGGATTACAACTTTTGGAGCGTCTCTTTTTTCGCCTTTCAAGGGTACTGGATCAACTGCAGCATAATACATGTCGAATAAGATTGCTTCGCCCACAATGCCGATCATATTAATGTTTTTGACAAATATCTTCTCTACAACCCCTCCACGTCCACGCGTGGTTTTAAAGCGAAGGCCAATATCTGTACCAATAAATGAGCAATCGTACACAAATATGTTCTTTGCACCACCACTCATTTCACTTCCAATTACAAAAC
>DATJDT010000591.1:0-2898 GCA_035497275.1 Pedobacter sp. | reverse complement strand
CGAACCATCCTGCTTGCGCAGCTGTTAGTGCAAATTGTTTTTCTACCAGTGGCAAAACACCGGAAATTACTGCCATATCAAAACCAAACAAGAAGCCTCCAAGGGAAGCTACAAGAATGATAATGAACAGGCTAATGCGTTTAGTCTCGTTATTCATATAAGTTTATATTTGGTTTATTTGGTTCTGTTATTACATATCCTTCACAAATGCTTTCACAACTTTTGCTTTCTCGTTACCAAGATTAATTAGTTTATAGCTTTTTGCAGCTGCTGGAATTACAAATGTTTCGGCATAGCTAAAATTTAAAGCAACGCCATTTTCAGTTTCCACACTGATTTTAGACCCTTCTACAAGCATTAAGATGTGGCATACAGCTGAGGTTTCAACAGTGATTTCCGAATCGAACTCTATTCGATGTACATCGTAAAAATGTTGCTCATGCGTAGGTAGGTGGATTAATTCCCAGTCTTTACCTTGTGCTATTTGCTTAGGCTTGGAGATTAATTCTGCTTGTACACGTTCTCCTTTTCGCTCAAAGTCTAAATTCTTGAATGCGCGATCAATATTAATTGGTCGAGGCTTTCCATCAAGTCCCATACGAACCCAGTCATACATTTTAAAGGTAAAGATGTAGGGAGTTGCACTAATTTCTAACACTAAATTTTGAGCACCCGCACTGTGTACAGTCCCATTCGGAATAAGGAATAAATCGTGCTTTCTTGCTTGGTGTGATTGCACATATTTAGTGATGTCTATTTCCTGAGTTAATGCCTGACTTTCCACTAGTGCTGCTTCAAATTCTTCTGCATTAATATCTTCCTGAAAACCGAGATATACTTCGGCATCTTGCTTACAATCAAGAATATAATAGGTTTCGTCTTGCGTAATATTCTCTCCAAATTCATTTTGAATATACGATAATGATGGATGGCATTGAATAGAAAGGTTTCCTCCATCAAATGTATCTAGGAAATCGAAACGAATTGGGAATTCAGTTCCAAAAACTGGAGCATGTTTACCTAAAACCGCTTTATTTTCATTGAACATTAAGAAGTCAAAAGAAACTTCTAACAAATTTCCATCACTTTCAAAAAGGAGACCATTTTCTGGAACGATCAGTTCGAAAGACCAAGCATAATTAACCTCCGCTTTATTAAGTCCATTTATCCGATCTTGCATCCAGTGACCACCCCACGCTCCTGCTTCAAACCAGGGGCGAACACGAAAAACAGACTGGCTTATGTCTTTTAGTCCCTTTTGCAGCGTACTATTAAAAGTCCAATTGAGCGAATCCCTCCATTGTACGTCGGCAACAACTGTAATATCATGAATGATTGCTTGTTTATGCGCATTAAGGATTGTCCAATCAACGAAATAGCTACGTTTGTAAATCTCAGACTGAGCTGTTTTTTGCGCGGTTCCAAAATTACTGATCGTACCTGCCCTAAAACGATATTGGATTTCATTTTTCGGAAGATCTAGGTAAATCAGCGGGCTCTCCCATTCCAATAATGCGGCACCTATTCCAAAAGCAATGTTTACTTCGAACCCATTATTTGGTTTTAGCTTAGCAAGTTGATCCATTTGGAAGAAATCTGTTAGCTGAAGCGTGCATTTTGTTCCCCAAACACTCCCTTGCTCACCTAAAAATGGACTAACCAGCTTCTCGATTTCGTCACTGCTTTTCATTTCCCCAGCAACACTAATCCAATTAACGGTAACGCCTTTTTTACTTAATTGTCTTTGAATATCTTGTTGAAAATTAGTCCAAAAAACACCATTAAAACCGTCAATTCTTACATTCTTTTGCTCTATAATATACTGAACAAGGGATTCATAACCTTTAAAAATTTTCCCATCTCCTAATGCATGGTATGGATAAATATCGTATCCATCAACATTTTTACTTCTATTATTTATATTTTGCGGCAAAATAGCTTCCGAACTACGTCTCCAATTATCGCCAATTACCTCATTATTATTTAATATACCTGTCGTTAATTCCATATAAATCTCATTTCAACATTTAAGTAAATACATTTATTCACTTAAAGTTTATTATGTATGTACAAACATATAAACATTTGGGAGCAAAACAAATTTTTTTATATGTTTGCTTTCACTTATTTTTATTAGCTTTCAGCTATTAAACCAATCAGCTCAAAAATGAAGTTTTCTCTAGACCACAAAAGCCCTATTCCGTTGCACATTCAGGCAGAAGAATTACTCAGAAACTTAATTAAGGATCCGCAATATGCAACAAAATTACTTCCTAATGAAGTTGATATGGCTAAACAATTAGCCATCTCTAGGACTACATTAAGACAGGCTTTAAACAAATTGGTTTACGAGGGATTATTGATTCGAAAAAAAGGCGTTGGAACTAAGGTTGCCGAAGTTTCAGTAAGTTCAAAATCGAACAATTGGTTAAGTTTTTCACAAGAAATGCAAGCGCGGGGTATACCAATTAAAAACTTCGAGCTTCATATTAGCTGGGTAAACCCCGACGAAAAATTAGCGCACTTTTTTGATATTCCCTTAGACAAGAAAATACTTAAATTGGAACGCCTTAGAGGTAGAACAGAAGGACCATTCGTCTATTTCATTTCCTATTTCCATCCACGTGTAGGGTTAACTGGAGATGAAGATTTTAAACGCCCTCTTTATGAAGTCTTAGAAAAAGATCATGCTGTAGTGGCTAATCTTTCTAAAGAAGAAATAAGTGCAAAAGAGGCCGATAAATTTATTAGCGGAAAACTTGAGGTTGAACCTGGCAGTCCAATTTTGTTCAGAAAACGCTATGTGTATGATCAAGGCGACCGTCCAATTGAATTCAATTTGGGCTATTACAGAGCCGATAGCTTTGTATATTGCTTAGAAAGCCGCAGAGAATAAAA
>DATJDT010000590.1:0-2936 GCA_035497275.1 Pedobacter sp. | reverse complement strand
ATGAAAACACAACTTATAATATTATGCGTGTGCCTGTTGGTGGGTATGTCTTCTTGTCGCAAGGATAAAGGCGATTATACTTATCAGGAGATCAATGATATGACGATCAGCAATATAGAAGGAACCTATACCGCTCTTGTTGGTAAACGGTTCAAAATAGAGCCAGTTATTGCACTTAAGAATAGCTCAAATCAGAAAGAAGATGACTTTACTTACGAATGGACTGCTGCTGACGCAACTTCTATCAGTTTACCTAAAAAGGTTCTTGGTAACGGCCGGATTTTGGACCTTGACCTGGCTTTACTACCCTCAAAATATATGGTTTACTTCCGAGTAACAGAGAAATCAACAAATATTTATTGGCAAAAGCAATTCGAATTAAACGTTACTTCTGAGATTGCGGGGGGATGGTTAGTTTTAAATGAATTAAATAATGAAGGTAGGTTAGATATGCTGAATTTTAAATTAGCAGATAACACTTTTACTTATTATCGAGATATATTGACCATTGCTGGTGATCTTAAAATTCAAGGAAAACCTTCCTTTGTATTTTATACCAGAAATAGGGATATTTTTAATAATTCAGTTACTGATCGGGTGTACATTGGTACAGATACAAAAACATATAGTATTGATAACCAGTCTTATACTTGGAATAAGTATAGAGATTTTAAACTAGAGGTAATGCGCCCAACTGTAGAGCCATATCATGCAGTAAAGTTCCGGGCAACAGGTAATATCGAACAAAATTACATGTTAGATAGTGAAGGAATTCTTTCGCTGGAAAACATTGTTGGAAACAGTTTGTATGGAACAACACTTAATAGGCTGTCTACAGGTGCAAGGATTGAAATATCACCAATCATCGCTGAGAATTTTGGTACTGGATCACCTTATTTAATCATGTATGATAAAGGGAATAGGAAATTTATTGTGCATACAGGTAGCAGCAGTGTTGCAGTTGTTCCAAGAGCTGCAACAGCAAGTCCAGATTTTGATCCTGCAAATATGAAAAAGGATTTACTTTTCATGGATTGTGTGTTAACGACGCAAAAACAGTTTTATGCCTTACTACAAGATCCAGCTTCAAAAGAATTGTCCTTGTTACGTTTTACAGCTTCGGGAGGTGTCTTTACACTATTGAGCTATGAAACAATTGCTAATGAAAATGGGATGGATAGGGCGAACTTTTATACGGTAGATCCTACTTATGGGTACTTGGTGTATGCTTCAGGAAATAAAGTCTATAGCTACAATCCTTTTAACAAAGAACATAAATTGTTATCAGATATGGGAAATAGACAGATATCTCTGGTTAAGTATCAACGTATTACCCGGTTAAAAACGGATGTTAGGTTGAAAGAATATGGCACATCTTTAATGATTTGTACCTATAATCCAGCCGCCATTGAGCGTTCAGGAAAAATGGAGTTTTTTACCATGGGCTTAAATAATAGCCTTACACCAAAACAATCTTATGATGGTTTTGATAAGATCGTAGATGTAACTTATAGAGAATAATAGGTCTGCGAAAAAAATAACACAAAAATTAATAAATCGAATAATAAAATCATGAATAAAATAGTAAGAGTGCTGGGGGTTTTGATAGTTTTACTAACAGTAACGGCCAATTTAAATGCACAAAGTCCAGTAAAAATTAGCGGGAAATCTACACAGAAATATGCAACTAAGGCAGTCTTATACAAAGTAGTAGCTGGGAAAATTTCTGAAATTGCGACTAGCGTATTTCAAAAGGATGGGAATTTTGGGTTTTTGTTTACACCTGATTATGAAGGCTTTTATGTGGTAGGTACTGGAAGAGCAGATATGACTGATCAGGATCCAAGAAGCAAATTGGATTTTTATTTTAAAGGGGGTGAAGAAATTGATGTTTTGTTAACTGATAGTTTGTATTACCAACAAGGAAAGAATACCAGTAAAGAAAATAAAATCATGTACAAATGGTATCAAGATACTTATCAATTGATGAGGAAGGCAATCGAATTTGGCAAGGTAAATAGTACTTATGTTGATTTTTTTCCTGAATTAAATCGTGTGAATAGCAAATTGCCAGCTTTTATCAGCAATAATAAATCTGGCAATAAAACATTTGATGGTTATTTTGGATCTTATTCACGTTGGACGATTGCAAATTATGCAGTAAATCTGATCTCAACACCAAGATCAGCTCACCCAACAGTAGAAGAGTGGGACCCATATTATCAAGGGCTCACAACCAATAGTTTTGCCCAAAATGCGGCAGAATTATATCGCTATCCTTGGGGTGCCAGAACATTGAACACTATTCAGAACCTGGAAAGACGTAAGGATAAAAGTGTTAATTTCTTGGATCTAAACTATGTAATGAAGGTAACTCCGAATGATACATTGAAAGGTGATGCAGTAGTGCAATTTATAGAGAGGCCTCAAAATCAAACCTATAAAATTTACCAAACAATCATGGCTAATTTTGGAAAATATGTAGTTACAGGCGTACAAAAGCAAAGAATTAGTGTGGTGAATGCGAAATTGGCTCAGCTTAAAGCTGGAGATCAAGGCTTAAACTTCGAGTTTGAAGATGTTAAGGGGAATAAGGTGAAATTTGCTGATTTGAAAGGTAAAGTTGTTTTGATCGATGTGTGGGCAACCTGGTGTGCACCATGTATTGCAGAAATTCCATTTTTGAAAAAGCTGGAAGAAGAGTTTAAGGGTGCTGACTTGGCTATTGTGTCGGTATCGTCTGATGTGCCAGGTGATAAAGCTAAATGGAAGAAAATGGTTGAGGATAAACAATTAGGCGGAATACAGCTTTATTGCGGCGGACCAGGCGAGTTTATGAGCTATTATAAAATAGAAAGTATCCCACGCTTTATCTTATTTGATAAAGAAGGTAAAATTGTGCTATTGCACTCACCAAGACCTTCAGATCCAAATCT
>DATJDT010000589.1:0-7980 GCA_035497275.1 Pedobacter sp. | reverse complement strand
TGCTGGATTACTCTCTTCAATTGGAGAAAGTGCGAGTTGCATGGATCCAAAAGTAACCAAGTTGTGGTATAATTTAAACACGATCAATTACCAATACGACATTACCCAAACACAGCCGCAACTTTTTGTAACTGAAACTTTTCAAAATTTAATTGATGTTTTAGAGGCATTTGCCGATACCATGGCATTTAGACGCGGAGGAACTGAAAGTATTTTAAAAGCAATAGAATGTAAAAATGCAAGTACCGCTGTATATAGCTCAGGTTTGCAACTTACGGGGGTTTTTACTGATCTAGGAATTGCGAAAAACGATGAGCTAACTTTTATAAAAACAACTGGCCCGTCTGCTTTAGCTTACAATGGAAAACAATTACCTGGTCACGGAAAAACATATCATGCCGATGGTTTTTCATCACCTGTTGGCAAATTAAAAGATATAAATAAGCCATTGGAAAATCATAATTTAACCGAGCTTGGTAGTTTAGGAATTGTCCATAACCAAACAGCAAATCTTACTTTTGAAAGTGGCATTAAGGTAAATGGTTTAGTTAAAGAAATTTCTTTTCAGGACAACAAGTTAATCCTTATTACTTTCGAAGATTGTACGGTAAAAGAAAGCAATGGAAATGTTTTATTTCAACCTGAATGGGGCACTTATGACATGGCCGTTGGCGAGAAAATAATCTCGGTCTTCAATGGTGCTGCCGATAAAGATGCTTATGAAGAAATTACTTTTGTAAGTAAACAAGAAACACATAAAATTACCTACGATAGCCATACGCAACAGTTACATGCTTTATATCAAAAAGTACGAACTATTAGAGAAAACCAAGTTGGATATGATGAATTGGCAAATATATTTAACGAGCTAAAAAAGGCACATCGTAGTGATTGGCTATGTGCACTTGAAATTTTAGAAATTGTACATCATCAAAAGATAGATTCAATTATTGAAAAAGAATTGCGCGTGTATCTTGAAATGAAAGCTGCAAATGAGGCGGATCTCACTAAATTGATTAATGATGGCCTACATGTGATTGCTAATCCTGTAAGTCAGCTGATTACCGAGAACGACTAATGGTACAAATCGTCATTGCGAGTTTAAGATTGCTTCGTAAACTCGCAATGACGAATAATAAACTAACAATATGAACATCATTATAACAGGGGCCAGTAGTGGAATAGGCTTTGAAACGGCGCTTGAATTTGCATTAGATTCAAACCATAAGATAGTTTGCATTGCTCGCTCGGCTGATAAATTGCGTAAACTTTTAGAAATAGCGAAGGGAATTAATCCAGATTGCACGCTTTTCCCGGTCGAATTTGATTTAGTGAATGATGATTATGCTGCTTTAATTCCTTTTTTAACTGAGCGTTTGGGAACCGTTGATATCTTAATTAACAATGCGGGAAGTTTAGTCAACAAACCATTTACCGAAACCAGCACGGCCGACTTAGCGGATATGCTAGAAAGCAATGTAATCAGTCATTTTAAAATGATCCAACATACGCTTCCATTGCTAAAAAGTGGTAGCCATATAGTAAATGTGGGCAGTATGGGAGGTTTCCAGGGTAGTGTAAAATTCCCAGGATTGGCAGCCTATTCTGCAAGCAAAGCAGCTCTACATACCTTGAGCGAGTGCCTAGCCTTCGAGCTCGCCGAAACGGGCATTAAAGTAAATTGTTTAGCGCTAGGGTCTGCACAAACTGAAATGCTAGAGGCGGCATTCCCCGGTTATGAGAGCCCAGTATTAGCTTTCGAAATGGGCAAATATATAGCCGATTTTGCTAAAACAGGTCATAAATTCTTTAATGGAAAGGTATTACCTGTTGCCGTTACAACGCCATAGAAGTTTTCCACATTTACCCCAAATTTCATTTTTTTATTATCTTTGGTCATCATATGAAGAAAACACTCCTCATTTTTTGTCTGCTTGCTTTCTTTGCTATTACTGGTAAAGCTCAAGATAACAATTCGTTACCGCAACAATATCAAAAAATGATGGGGAAAATTTTTGATAAAATCCCTGAGGTTGCAAACCCTGCAGCTCAGTTATTAGATTTTGCAAAATCGATGATAGGCACCCCTTATCGCTACGCTTCAAGCAATCCAGATAAAGGCTTTGATTGCTCGGGGTTTGTTAGTTATGTTTTCAAAAATTTCGGATTTAATGTCCCTCGTTCTTCTCCAGAATTTGCGCGCACAGGAGTGCCAGTTAAATTGAATGAAGCTAAGGTTGGCGATGTGCTCATTTTCACCGGGAGTAATCCAAGGGTAAGAAAAATTGGGCATGTAGGCATTATTTCATCTATTGAAGACGGTGAAATTAAATTCATCCATTCTACCTCTGGTAAAGCACACGGCGTTACCATTACCGATTTTGATGGTTACTATAAAAGTAGATTTATTAAAGCGGTAAGTATTATTGAATAAGGTTAATTTATAAGAGTACTATTTTTAAAGCATCTGCAACATTCCCCTGTGCTAAAAACTGACGGGCAAGCTCATGTAACTCTCGCTCTCTTTGTTGAGCATCACCAATAGTAGCGTCTAGGATATCCTTCACATTTGTATTCCATTGCATGTCGTCGATTTCCGTAGCGCTTGGTAAATTTTCAATATTACCCAACATACCTAAGTCATTACCCGTGAGCACGGCAGAATTTCTTACCGCAGTTGGTAAAGCATCTATACCAATTCCTAAAGTAGTTAAAGGCTTTGCCACTTTAAAAAGATTATCATTCGTTACTCTGCAATACCAATCTCCACCTAAACGGGCTACCAAATCTATTTTTGCCTGATCAATCTTTCCCTCTTCATCTAAGATTTCTTCTTTAATATGGATTAATTTAATTTCGGCCAGTACTAGATTACCAGCTCCATTCTTTTCCCCCAACGGGATAACTTCAGTAACCACACATTCTAATTGAACGGGAGCTTCGGCCACACGTGGAGGCTTAACCAATTCGGATTTAAGCATCGTAAACCCTGCTTTTTCAAATTCATTGATGCCTTTTGCATATTCGGTACTTGCTAAACTAGTTTGCTGTACCATGGCATAATCAACAATATTTATGACACATTCCTTAACCTCCAGCACATTTTCTAAGGTATGCTTGGTCGTATTATCCCGTACTCTCCTTGCCGGTGAAAAAATACAAACAGGAGGATTGGTACTAAATAAATTGAAAAAACTAAAAGGACTTAAATTGATATTACCTTCAGTATCTATTGTTGAGGCGAAACAAATTGGCCTCGGTGCAATTGCATACTGAAGGTAATTTTGAAGTTGTACAGGTGTAAGTTCTGCTGTGTTGAGGGTAAGCATATTTTATTATTTCTTCAATCCTAAAATCGAAAAATCCGTATCTACTTTGGTAATAATATTGGTTAATACACCTAATCCTGTAATTTCCATCTCTACATCATCACCCTCTTGTAGCCATTGCGGCTTATAATTAGCATCATTTAGCAAACCAGTACCATTCAGCTCTAAAAAGCACCCTGTGCCTACTGTACCCGAACCTATTACATCTCCCGGCAAAATATCTACTCCATAAGCACAACGTTCGATGATTTCTGCAAATGTCCAATCCATATCTGCCATATTTCCAGCAGAAACCTGTTGACCATTTACACTACAAGTCATCTTCAAATTATAGCTGTTCCCTACATGATTTGGTTTTGCATCAACTTTATAAGCTTCCAATTCATCAGGCGTAACCAACCATGGACCAATTACCGTTGAAAAATCTTTACCTTTTGCTGGACCGAGGTTTAACATCATCTCTTCCATTTGTAAAGTTCTAGCACTCATATCATTCATGATCATGAATCCAGCAATATAATCATCAGCCTCGGCTGCCTTAATATTTCTACCTTTTTTACCGATTACGATCGCTACTTCTAATTCAAAATCCAATTTTTGAAAGTGATCTGGCATGCATTCAATTTCTCCTGGACCTTGGATAGCATTATGATTGGTAAAATAAAAAATCGGGTATTGATCAAATTCTGCAATCATGTCTACCTTACGATTACGTCTGGCTGCGGCAACATGCTGGCGGAAAGCATAGCCATCTCTGCATGAAGTAGGGTGAGGAACTGGCGCTAACAACTCATAAAAAACCTCTTCTTTGGGTTTTAGGGTTCCATTAATAATTTCTTGATTAATCTTTTTTGCTCTTTCCATTAAAGCATCACCTCCCTGTAAAAATGCATTCATTTCATCCGGAATTAGCTTATTGCAAGAGTTTAAGTTATAGATATGTCCATTCACGAAAACACCTAGGTGTTCTATATCTTCGGTTTTATAAGAAACTAGCTTCATAATTTAATCGTTTACGGGGTCAAAGCTAAAAAAATAAATTAAGCACCAAGGCGGTTATTTAAATTATTAAATTTGAATATAGTGATAAAAAAGCATAATTTAGCGCTCGCAATGATCAGTCATTTAACATATCAAAATCACAATGCTAACGAGGTTCTCGCAGCATTTAGATATGCCATGCTTTCTAAAATCATTTTCGCGCAATATTCTTAGCTGAAATCTTTTTTTATCTGCCCAACAAGTAACGTTTTCACGTTCTTTTCGTTATAAATTAATACTAACCAAATTACCTAACGCTATGCCTATATATCATACCTTAGGAACAATTCCTGCTAAAAGACACACTGTTTTTCGTAAACCAAATGGTGAACTATATGCCGAAGAATTAGTTTCTACAGAGGGTTTCTCTAGTTTATATTCCTTGGTTTACCATTGTCACCCACCGACAATCGTTAAATCATTAGGAGAACCGTATTCGGTTGAACCAAAGATTGCCCGCGAAAAACATTTACGCCATACGAGCTTAATTGGTTTTAATATTAAACCTGAAGATGACTACCTAAAGAGCCGTAAACCTGTATTGGTTAATAGTGATTTACACATCTCCCTAGCTGCACCAAAAAAATCGATGACCGATTATTTTTATAAAAATAGTCAGGCAGATGAGGTAATTTTTATCCATGAAGGTAGCGGTGTTTTAAAAACAGGGTTTGGTAAGATCAAGTTCGAATATGGTGATTACCTGGTTATTCCTCGTGGAACAATTTATCAATTAACATTTAACGACGAAAAAAATCGATTGTTTATCGTTGAAAGTTTTAGCCCAATTCGTACCCCGAAACGTTATCGCAATGCTTTCGGGCAATTAGAAGAACATTCTCCATTTTGCGAGAGAGATATCAAACGGCCAACCGACTTAGAAACAATTGACGAGATTGGAGAATTTAAGGTGTTGATTAAAAAGCAAGGGATTATTTACCCATATACTTACGGAACACATCCTTTCGATTTTGTAGGATGGGATGGTTTTCACTATCCCTGGGCATTCTCAATCCATGATTTTGAACCGATAACTGGGCGTTTACACCAACCTCCCCCAGTTCATCAAACATTTGAAGGACATAATTTTGTTATTTGCTCATTTGTACCTCGTAAGTACGACTATCACCCGCTGTCTATCCCCGCTCCTTATAATCATAGTAATGTAGATAGCGATGAAGTTTTATATTATGTTGATGGAGATTTTATGAGCAGAAAAAGCGTGGTAAAAGGACAAATCACTTTACACCCCGGCGGAATTCCCCATGGACCACATCCTGGTACTGTTGAAAAATCAATCGGGCAAGAAAAAACAGAAGAATTAGCAGTGATGATAGATCCATTCAGACCTTTAATGTTAACGCAAGACGCTGTTGATATTGAAGATGAAAGCTATCACACAAGCTGGCAAATTAACGTAGAATAGGCTAGGATTATAGGATGATTAGGATTAGAATATACTTAAATATACAACACAATGTCAACACAAACATTCGCAGAAAAAATAGCTAAGGCACAAGACTTCCTTCCGATCAATGGAACGGACTACATTGAATTTTATGTAGGGAATGCTAAGCAGGCTGCACATTATTATAAAACAGCTTTTGGATTTCAATCTTTAGCTTATGCGGGACCAGAAACTGGTGTAAGGGATAGAGCTTCTTATGTTTTAAAACAAGGAAAAATTAGATTGATTTTAACCACCGCCTTAAAATCGGAGAACCCAATTGCAGAACATGTAAAAACACATGGCGATGGGGTTAAAATTTTAGCCCTATGGGTAGACGATGCCTATAGTGCATTTGAGGAAACTACCAAAAGAGGTGCAAAGCCTTATTTAGAACCTCAAACCTTAACAGACGAACATGGGGAAGTTAAAATTTCAGGGATTTATACTTATGGAGAAACCGTTCACATGTTTGTAGAGCGCAAAAACTATAACGGAATTTTTATGCCGGGTTATCGGGAATGGGTGAGTGACTACAACCCTGAAGATGCGGGACTACTTTATATAGATCATTGCGTAGGTAATGTAGGCTGGAACAGGATGAATGAAACAGTAAAGTGGTATGAGGAGGTAATGGGCTTTGTAAACATTTTATCTTTTGACGATAAGCAAATTAACACTGAGTACTCTGCCTTAATGAGCAAAGTAATGAGTAATGGCAATGGTTTTTCAAAATTCCCTATCAACGAACCTGCCGAAGGCAAGAAAAAATCGCAGATTGAAGAGTATTTAGAATTCTACGAAGGCGAGGGAGTGCAGCATATTGCAGTTGCAACCAAAGATATTGTTAAAACCGTGAAAGGCCTAAAAGCTAGAGGAGTTGAGTTTTTAAGTCCACCCCCAGAAGCATATTACGAGATGATGCCCAATAGAGTTGGGAAAATTGATGAGGAAATTGAGCTATTAAAAAGTTTGGGGATTTTGGTTGATTGCGATGAAGAAGGTTATCTGCTTCAAATATTTACCAAACCTGTTGAAGATAGGCCTACTCTTTTCTTCGAGATTATTCAACGTAAAGGTGCACAATCATTCGGTGCAGGAAACTTTAAGGCATTATTTGAATCATTAGAAAGAGAGCAAGAGCTAAGAGGAAATCTATAAGTTATAAGATCGGTTGGAGGTATTTCACCAACCGGTCTTATTTTTTGTTAGCAATGTCCCAAAGCGTAATAGATAATTACGAATATAATAATCGTTGAAAGGCAACCGCCACCTAGTTTTTTCGCACTATAACCTGCTATTATCGTTCTAAAGAAATTATTCATAACCCAAAGTTTAAAGGTATAACCATTAAAAAGGGAAAAAGTTTAGTGCGGCCAAGAGTTAATCAGGCTTTTGAAGTTACTTTTCCTTGATCACCATCAGCACCCCTTTACCTTTTGGAATTATGATTTCTTGGGCTGCAGTTAATTTTGTAGCTGCTTGAAAGTTCTCAATTTCCGGTAATGTTATCACTGCTTTGCTTGGATCGATCCCCAATTTATTCCAATCTATGGTAAATTTAATTAGCTCATCTTTCTCTGCCCAACTAGCAATGGCTACTAATGCGGCCCCCGGTTTTTTATAAACGGTAGCTAAAATTGCTGGATTTCCAGTTTTAAAGCCGCTGTTTTCAGACCAATACCCAAACATTTTGGTGCCTTTCATTCCGAAATTATCCCACACTTTCCAAAGTGGTCTTGGATCATTATTGCCCGACCAAGGTAAGCGATTGGTCATTCCATAAATCATTCCACGCCACTGGTTACCACCATCTTGTAGCATTTCACCCATCAGGCCAAAAGGGATACCACTCACCTCGGTTAGGTAAAAATCGGGTTTACTCTTTTCATAATCAAAGTACTCTCCGAACCATAGCCTATTGAGATAAGGGAAATGTTCCATGTACAAATTCGCACTATTATTAAAGCCGTCACTTTTATTGTACTGGTTGGCAGAGTGCAAGTCGATAATCCCCGCATGTCCATTTTGGGTTAGTACGCGTTTAACCCTTTTCATAGTGATTCTATCAAACGCAACATCATCTAAATAGATTCCATCAATGCCAACATTTTTTGTCAACCAATTCATTCCTTCCACATAATAATTATGCCAACGGCTCAT
>DATJDT010000588.1:0-17667 GCA_035497275.1 Pedobacter sp. | reverse complement strand
GTACATCGCGTTATAGAAATTAGTCTTATCATCGTCTGAAGCATTCACATTAATCTTATTTAGCTCTTTATTCCAAGTTGCTTGAGCTTGATTCTTAACTTTTTCAAAATCCCAGCCCTGAACCTCAGCACGCATGTTTTGCAATGCATTTTCTTGGCTCACTGGAGATAAAGCAAATTTAATTTTCACCTGTTCTCCCTCTTGAGTATCGAAATCAAAATACATTCTAACTTTTTTACCCGCTATCTCAGGGAAATTCTTTGTTTGATCAAACTTGCCCCAGAAACCGCGATAAGCCTGGCGCGCATCATAATTTTTTTGTCCATAGCTTTTAAATTTTTTAGAAAAACTCATCGCAAAATAAACAGTACGAGTTCTAGCCCATCCGTAAGTTTGTCTATAACCTGTAACTAGCGTATCGTTAACCACACGAACATAAGTCCATACAGTTTTCTCATCATAATTATATATACCAGCCATTAAATCCAAAATAATATGGCTTTGGTCAGATTTTGGAAAAGTATATTGATGCATTCCAACACGTGTAGTGGCTGTCATTTCAGCAGTAATGTTATCATCATCCAATTTCACTTTATAATAGCCAGCCTCTGCGGTTTCATTTCCGTGAGAAAATGCAGATCTAAATCCACCTTTAGGGTCACTCGCCGTTCCAGGATTCATTTGTAGTTTGCCCTGAGTTGGCATAATTAAAAAATCACCTAAATCAGAATGTCCCGTTCCACTAAAGTGAGTATGACTGAACCCAACTATCGTTTTATCTTCATATTTATAACCTGCACAATATTTATAAACCTGACCGTTATATTTCCCGTTTACTTCGTAAGGAATGGTATCTGTTTCGGGACTTAATTGTACAGCGCCAAATGGAACAGTGGCACCAGGATAGGTATGTCCCATTTTTTCGGTGCCTATTAAGGGCTTAACATATTTTACCAAGTTTTGTTGTGCCTGAGTAGAAATGGATAAAAATAGAACGAAATAGAAAATAAACTTCTTCATAAATCAAAATTAGCTAGAATAAAATAAAGGCCTAATATATTAATTTTTGAGCAAACTAAATTGTTTTAGTAAGGTTTTAAAGTAACTTAAATGATGCATTATTAGTTATATCAAATTCATGTTAATGCTAAATAAACCTAGTTCAAATTCGTATCTTTAGCAAGCAAAACTATGCAACCTGGTTTTATAATGAATAGAAATATTACTTTACAAGATATTGCCAAGGCACTTAACATCTCGGCCTCTACCGTTTCGAGAGCATTAACTGATAGTTATCAAATTGGGGCCAAAACCAAGAAAATGGTGCTAGATTATGCTAAACAGCACCACTATGTTCCAAACCGCATGGCACGTGGATTAAAGGAGGGAAAAAGTAGATCTATTGGCGTATTAGTGTGCTCAATAGACAATAATTTTATGGCCCAAATGCTAGATGGCATTGATCAATACTGTTCAGAAAGAGGCTATCAAATTATCATTATGCAGAGCAAGGAATTGTATGAACAGGAAAAAGCAAACATCAACTTACTATATGCCAGTGGAATTGACGGTCTATTAATCTCTCCGTCTTATCAAACTATAGATTTTAGCCATCTTACTCATTTACAGGAATTAGGTATCCCTGTTGTACTTTTCGACCGCTTAAGTAAACATATTGATACCCATAAGGTTGCGGTCGATAATTTTAAAGGAGCCTACGATGCCACAATGCATTTAATTAATAATGGTTACAAAACAATTGCCCACGTTAACTGGAATACAGAATTGAGTGTGGCTACAAAACGTTTCGAGGGTTATAAAAAGGCTCTTGAAGATGCGGGCATATTACTTAACAATGATTGGGTAAAATTTATCGATACTACCAATGCGGAAACACTGACATTACAACTTGATTCTGCTCTGAATGAGTTAATGGCCCTCAACCCTCGCCCAAATGCAATATTTACTGCAACTGATTTAATAAGTACCAAATGTTTGGCCTTATTACACAAAAAAGGTTATCATATTCCGAATGATGTTGCACTTATTGGCTTTAGCAACACCGATTTAGCCGAAATACTCAACCCTTCATTAAGTACGATACATCAGCCCTCATTTGAAATTGGAAGCTTAGCTGCACAGCAGCTGCTTTCGCTCATTGCTACTAAGGATACAAGTTCTTTCGAGACTATTTTATTACCCACGCAACTTCATATTAGAGCTTCAAGTAGATCAAAAGACTAATCATTTTACATTGTTCAGACTACCTAACTAAATTAATTCAGCAAAAACCTGTATTTTTGCGCTAGATTTTTAATAATGAGCAAACACGGTAGAATTTTAGTAGCCATGAGTGGCGGGGTTGACAGTTCTGTTGCAGCAGTAATGCTACATGAGCAGGGATATGAAGTGATTGGCCTTACTATGAAAACTTGGGATTATGCTACCGCCGGCGGAACCAGCAAAGAAACCGGATGTTGTAGCCTAGATAGCATTAACGATGCTCGTACCTTGGCCGTAAATTATGGCTTCCCTCATTATATTTTGGATATTAGAGATGAGTTTGGTGATTTTGTAATTGACAATTTTGTAGATGAATACCTTGCTGGCCGTACGCCCAATCCTTGCGTATTATGTAATACCCATATTAAATGGGAAGCATTGTTAAAGCGTGCCAACAAACTTGATTGCGAATTTATTGCTACAGGGCATTATGCCAATATTCGTCAGCTTGAAACAGGCAGGCATGTTATTTCTAAAGGAAAGGACGAAAACAAAGATCAATCTTACGTACTTTGGGGTGTTTCACAAGAAAATTTATCGCGCACTAAATTCCCTTTAGGTAGTTTTTCTAAAGCTGAGATCCGCCAAATGGCAATGGATATGGGCCAAGAAGAACTCGCTAAAAAAAGCGAAAGCTATGAAATTTGCTTCGTACCCGATAATGATTATAGAGCTTTTTTAAAACATAAAGTTGAAGATTTAGAAGACCGTGTTGCTGGCGGAAATTTCATCAATAGCAACGGAATGATTATAGGCCAACATAAAGGCTATCCTTTTTATACTATCGGTCAACGCAAAGGTTTAGGTGTTGCTTTTGGCGAACCCATGTTTGTTACCCAAATATTACCAGAAAGCAATACAGTAGTGCTTGGTAAAGCTGATGAATTGGAGCGTAAAGAAGCGATGGTTAGGAATATTAATTTAATCAAGTATGAAAATATTAACGAACCTTTGGATAATGTAATTACCAAAATTCGTTATAAAGATGCCGGCATGCTCAGTACCATTGTTCAAGAAAAAGATAAAATGAGGGTGGTATTCGACCACAACGTTTCGGCAATTGCACCAGGACAATCTGCTGTATTTTATGAAGGTAATGATCTTTTAGGCGGAGGTTTTTTAATTTAAGAATAAGTAAGGCTACTCCTTTATTACAAAGGTATTATCGCTTCTATTTTTATCGGGAACATGCGTGCTTTTGAGCACAACTTTGGTCATTTTTCTTTCAGTTTTAATCACAGTACTGAACAACCTATCACCTTTTTCCCAAATACCAATTGTGTGATGTTGACTTGAAGTAGAACCATCTTGATAAGTAAAAATTAAATCAACAGGCAAAGGTTTATTACTTTTATTTTCGATATCAATTCTATAACCTTCCTTGCTTTTAACAACATTTTGGATTGCCATATCGGTTACACCATCTTCAAAAAACCAACGCTTCCAAAACCAATCTAGATTTTTACCAGCACCCACATTCATACTGTTGAAGAAATCGTAAGGCATTGGATGTTTCCCATTCCAGGTTTTAATATAATGATGTAACGCCTTTGTGAACAGCTCATCGCCCAAATAATCTTTCACAAACAAATACCCAAAACCAGGTTTAGGATAGTTGTTAGTAAACGTTCCAGCTCCTTTTAAATCAGTAGTTAGAGTAATAATGGGTGTATCGTCCTTTGTACCCGATGAACTACCTGTTGGTGCAACGCCATATTCATCAACAATGTTGCTATCAATCATCGGCGAAATCAACCATTCTCCAATGGTTGCCCAACCTTCATCCATCCAGGCATATTTGGTTTCATTAATTCCCATATAAAACGGGAACATAGTGTGGAAAATTTCATGGTCTGTAAGCGTAATTGCGTCTTCCTTGCTATCAACCGGATTATCATTTACCATCATTGGGTATTCCATTTGATCTAAACCATCAAATACAGTTTCGTGATTATACGGAAATGGCCATTTTGGAAAAACATAACTCATCGCATGTACCGTTTTTCGAGCAAAATCAAT
The DNA here is from genome assembly GCA_035497275.1 of Pedobacter sp. Taxonomy (GTDB): domain Bacteria; phylum Bacteroidota; class Bacteroidia; order Sphingobacteriales; family Sphingobacteriaceae; genus Pedobacter. Next base: position 13,365 of record DATJDT010000588.1, on the reverse strand, counting down.
CACTTCATAATAATCTTTGTGCTTAGGATTAAAAACAGCGTCTACTCTAGTTCTTCGTCCCGTTTTGGGATCAACTACTAAGCTATTAGACTTCCATAGATAGTGGTTGCTTGTAGCAAAAGCAAAGTCGACTACGTTCTTAGCCTCAAATTTAAAAGTGTTAAAAGGCTTTTGCTGTGTTACCTTATTTTGTGCTAAGTCGGCACTATCAATTACATCGATAGTCTGTTCACTCTTCTCTGCTAATTGAAGTTTTTGATTAACATTCTTTTCAAAAACTGTCGAGGGATTTATTAAGTCGCCTGTAGCCCAAACGGCATAATTCCTAGGTACAGTAATCGCTACTTTAAAATTACAAAAATCATTATAAAACTCTTCAGCTCCGCTGTAAGGAATCTTATTCCAACCATCAATGTCATCATAAACAGCAATTCTAGGAAAGAAATAAGCCACAAAATGAGCGCCTGAATCAACTTCACCTGTACGAATATGGGACCCTTTGTTTAAGATATAATTGTATTCGACCTTTAGCTTTAAACTTTTCTTCGAACCCAGCTCTGGAATGTCAACATGCATATTTGTGCCGTCAACAACTAAGCTGCTGATTGCCTTTGGCACATTATTTACTAAAAATGAAGTAATTTTTACGCCATCACCCCTATCACGTTCATTTATTTTTGATTTACCAGTTACGCCATTTTTATATAAATTAGGATATAACTTAAGCCAAAGCTCTTTTAATTTATCAGGGCTTTGATTAAAATATTCAATTTCAATTGTACCAGAAACAAGCCTTGTCGATGGATTGAAATCAATTTTTATATCATAGTTTGCGGTATTCTGCCAATAATTCTGTCCAGGCATTCCACTCACATCTCTTGTTCCTTTTTGATATGCCTGTTTAAAAACTCCTTCTACAGGCAATTGAGCATTAGCCGTAAAGGTTAAGAACGGAAAAAATAAGAAAACAAAAAGTCTACTGAGGTTCATTGCTTTATTAGTTAACTAAACGGATAACTTAACTATTTCCCAAACTTCATTTTTAATTGTTCTAACATATCATTAGTAACAACGGCCGCTGGTTTCTCAGGCTGTTTTCTAATTTGAGGTTTATCATTTCGAACTGACGGTGCCTTTACAATTTTTTGTTGCTTAGCCTGTTTCTGTTCTTCCTTCTTTTTAGACCACCTGCTCCATATTTCGTCTAATTTCTTCTTTGTATATAAAGGAAAATCTCCTTGCTTCATCCAAGCATAATAGCTGGGTTCAGTATCAAAAATGTGTTCAACAGTTTTACCTTTGTGCTTACCAAAATTGATTACTTCTTCCCCATTTTCGTTGTAAACCATTCTTCCTGCAAAATCAACAGGATTATGCAGGTTGGTAAACTGATGTAAGGCATCTACATCATTAACTACAGGTATCGTAATTTTACCTTGTTTATCTTCAAATTGACGGTCTTTATACCGATCCAATTGTGCTAATAACACATAATAAGTTGCTTTAATATCTGCTTCTGCACTATGTGCATTAACAATTTCTTCACCGCAATAAAATTTATACGCTGCCTTTAAAGTGCGCTGCTCCATTTGATGAAATATATTCTGTACATCAACAAATTTTCTGTCAGACATATTAAAATCAATACCAGCACGCAAAAACTCCTCTAAAAGCATGGGGATATCAAACTTGTTAGAATTATATCCTGCTAAATCAGAATCGCCAATAAAATCGGCTATTTCTTTTGCAGCCATCTTAAATGTTGGCTCACTTGCTACATCTTCATCATAAATACCATGAATCAAAGAAGAAGCCAAAGGGATGGGCATCTCTGGATTGATTCTCATTGTTTTAATCAGTTCAGTTCCATCAGGCATTGCTTTCAATATCCCAATCTCAACTATACGGTCTGATCCTACATTTATACCTGTTGCTTCAAGATCAAAGAACGCCAAAGGGCGTTTTAAATTTAATTTCATTCTATAATATATCGGTCTCTTCAAAAAAACTAAGCTACGAAACTATATCCTTATAATTTTAATATCTTGACATAAGTTTTTAGTAGTTTCGTTGGGCAATACTATTAATTTAAATTCAGTTTTTTTTATTTCTACCAGTTAAATTAAAAAAAAGTTTCTTCATGAGGTTTTCATTCTATTTAATTCTATTTACAATCCTAAGCTCAACAGCGTTTTCTCAAGAGTTTAATTTCGGCGAAATAACAAATGAGGACAATCTAATCAATAAGAATATGATCGACAGCAATGCAAATGCTGTTATCATAAAGGAGTATGGTACTTCCAGTATGATATTGAACGATACTGATCACAAAATATATCTAGTATTTAAATACCATGTAAAGTTAAAAATATTCAATAAGGAAGGATTTAAGCATGCTAACATTATCATTCCAACTTACCGGGCTGAAAACCAAGAGGAGTATCTTTCAAATATTAAAGCGGTTACCTATAATTATAATTCCGGTGTTTTTGATGAAACCATAATGGATAAAAAAGCTATTTTCACTGAGAAAAGATCTAAATACCTTGAATTAACGAAGTTTACACTACCAAACCTTAAAGATGGTTCAATCATCGAATATAGCTACGAATTTGTATCGCCAAATATTTTTAATTATAAATCCTGGGATTTTCAAAGCGAGATTCCTAAGATCAGTAGTGAATATCAAGTCAATATTCCTGCTATTTATAACTATAACGTTGTTTTAAGAGGACCATATAAATTAACCGATCAAAAGGTTGAACGAGCTAATGAATGTATGCGAATAAATGGAGCTAATATAGATTGCTCTAAAATTTCTTACATCATGAAAAATATTCCCGCATTTGTGGAAGAAGATTATATGACGGCTGCAAGTAATTTTAAATCTGCTGTTTATTTTGAGTTATCTGACATTCAACGACCGGATGGCAGTAAGCAAAATTTCACTAAAACATGGAAAGATGTAGATTTTGAACTAAAATCAGCAAAAGAATTTGGATCCCAGATGAAACGAAAAGATCTTTATAAAGATCTAATTCCTAATATCATAAAAAATTCTACTACTGAGCTAGCTAAAGCTAAAGCCATTTACAATTACATTAAAAAGCAACTTAAATGGAATAACTATTATGGAATACATACAGAGGGAAATATAAAAACAGTTTTGGACAATAGAACTGGAAATGTTGCCGATATCAATTTGAGTTTAGTAGCAGCATTATCTGCAGCTAATTTAGATGCTGAAGCTGTTATTTTATCAACTAGAGATAAAGGTACGGTTAACAAAATTTTCTCAGTTATCACTGAATTTAACTATGTGATTGCAAAAGTAAACATTGGTACGAGTAGCTATCTTTTGGATGCTACTGAACCACTATTACCTTTTGGTTTATTGCCATTAAGATGCATCAATGATCAAGGCAGGGTAATAAGCTTAAAAAAACCATCCTATTGGATTGATTTAAAAGCTTCTCAAAAAAATACAACAAGTTATATTTTAAACGGCACTCTAGGAAATGATGGGAAAATAAAAGGAACCATCACCACCCATAGCTTAGGTTATAATGCTTTCCAAAAACGAAAAGAAATTAAAAAATATAATTCTGTCGAGGAATATGTGGAGAAATTGGACGAGCAAATGACCAATTTATCCATTCAGAAAGAAGAAATATTAAATATCGATAGTTTGGATAAACCTTTGACAGAAATGTATGAAATTGAATTTTCTATTAACGAACAAACAAAAGCGGACCAATTTTATCTTAATCCTTTCTTTGTCAACCGAATTTCTAAAAATCCCTTCAATCTAAACGATAGAACTTACCCAATTGATCTAGGAACGGCCAGTGAGGAAAGGATTGTAATTACCATTACCTTACCAGCAAATTATGAGCTATTAGAAAAACCAAAGGATTTAGCTATCGGTTTACCAAACAATGGTGGTAAATATCTTCTAAACACAGATCTAAGCGAAAATACGTTAACCATTAGCCAATTAAAGCAATTCAATAAATCAATTTATGCACCTGACGAATATCTATATCTTAAAGAGTTTTACAATAAAATTATCCAAAACCAAAAAACTGATCTTCTGTTAAAGAAAGCTAAATAAATGAAGTACTTTATCCTACTTTTTGCTTGCATAATGTATACTTTTACTAGTTACGCGCAAGACAATTATGATTCTGATCTTATTCCAACAACACTGTTGAGTAGAGCAAATGCAACCATTCGTAATGAAGAAACTTTAGTTGATATGCGAGATGCTGATAATGTAATATATACAGTAAAACAAGCAATCACCATATTAAATAAAAACGGAGAAAACAACGCAGAACTTGTTCTTTTTTATGATAAAAACACTAGTATAAAAAGTGTAAAGGGCGAAGTTTATAATGCCTCTGGCAAATTGCATTCCAAATTCTCGCAAAATAGTTTTAAGGATGAAAGTGCTGTGCAAAATTTTTCGCTTTTTGAAGATACCCGGGTAAAACGCTTTTCACCTAGCATGAACGTTTATCCATATACGGTTGTTTATCAATATGAAATTCACTTTAAGCAGAATTTAATTATCCCAAACTGGTTTCCTAAACCAGTCGATGATGTTTCTGTTGAAAAAAGCACCTATACATTTATATGTAAACCTAGCGACAAATTTCGCATCAAGTCACAAAATCTAACGCACAAAGTGGAAGAAAACAGCAATGAGAAGCTAAAAACATGCTTTTGGAAAGTAACCGATTTACCTGGAGTAAAATCCGAGCAATATAGTCCGCCTAGAGAAACATATCAACCGTTTGTAAAAATTGCCGCTGAAAATTTCAGTTATTACAATCATCAAGCTAGTTACACGAATTGGCAAGAACTAGGTAAATGGATTTACGAGGATCTTCTAAAAAATAGAACAACATTACCGACCACAACAATACAAATCATTAGAGATCTTGTAAAAGAAGAAAAAACCACACAGGATAAAGTCAGAAAAATTTATCAATATTTGCAAGATAAAACCAGGTATATAAGCGTTCAAATTGGAATAGGCGGTTTTCAACCAATTAGTGCCGCTGATGTTGATAGATTGGGATATGGAGATTGTAAGGCTTTGGTGAACTATATGCAAAGCTTATTGAAGGCGGCCGACATAGATTCCTATTATTGTATTGTAAATGCAGGTGATGAAAAAAGAAGCCTCGATCCTTCATTTGCAAGTATGAATCAAGCCAATCATGTAATTTTATGCGTACCACTTGCAGGAGATACTACTTGGTTAGAATGTACAAGTCAAAAAATTCCATATGGATTTCTAAGCAATTTTACGGATGACAGAATCGTATTAGCTTGTACACCGCTAGGCGGAAAATTATTGCATACTCCTAAATATACAACACAGCAAAATCTCCAAAAACGTGAAGCTCATTTCGCACTTGATAAAAGCGGGCATACCTATGGTGAGATGAAAACAATATTTCAAGGAACACAATATGATAATCATGGCCATCTATTCCATAAAACAGCTAGTGAACAGGAAAAATTGCTTGCAAAAATCTATTCCATCAACAACATCAATTTTGATAAAATAACCTATATCGAAAAGAAAGATAAATTGCCAGAGTTACAAGAGATATTAACAGTCAATATAAATAATTACGGTGCAATAAATAATAACAAACTTTTCCTTCCTATAAACCCGTTTCAATTGAAAATTGCCATTACTGAAGTTAGAAATAGAACTATGCCTATATATTTGAACAGAGGTTATACAGATGAAGATAATGTTACCTACACTTTAGCCAAAGAGTTAGAACCGGTTTTTGAACCACTCAATAAGTCATTTCAAAGCCAATTTGGAAGTTATATTGCAACAACTACTTTAAAGGACAGGGTAATTACTCTTAACCGCAAATTTATTTTAAACGAGGGGACTTTTACGGCAGCAAGTTACGTTGACTTCGTTAAATTTATAAATGATGTAAACATGGCCGAACAGGCAAGGTATGTTGTTAACTTAAAATAATAATACCTAAACCGATTCCGATGACCATAATGAGATACATTAAAATTTCAGTAGTTGCAAACCGCTTGTATTTTTTCCAGAATGAATCGTTTTCTTGCAATTTTGTCTTTTTTAGTTTCTAAATAATTCGATGATTTATTCGTTAAGAACTTAGTTTAAAAGCTTACTAAGTTGTTCTTCTACAAATTTATGTTTTGGTTGTTTTTTCGCATCAAGCTCATCATCGATGTCACCTTTGTAAACAATCAGAAATCCATTCGATTTTCTCTGTAATATAACTGCAGTAGGTGTTTTTTGTATCCCTAACAATGTAGTGTATTTAAACTTTATATCAGACAAATACGGGAACGTAAAACCTTCATTCTTAGCTAATTTATCCATTTCTGGTAATGCATCAAGAGGATATTCGTTGGGATAATCACCATAAGGTCCAATTGCAACTACCGGGTATCCCTTGCCTTTATATTTTTTATCCAGCGCAATCACACGTTTTTCGTATGCTCTGCAATGATCGCAACTTGGTGTCATAAAAACAACGATAAAACCTTTAGCCGATTTTTGCGCCTTAAAATCATATGCCCCTCCATTTGAATTTTTTAATAACATATTTGAAATGGTGTTCCCGGTATTTAGCACCACTTTTTGGGCAAGGAGAGTTATTGAAAAACCGATACATAGTGAGAGTGAAAATAGTAATTTGCGCATATTTTTATTTTAAGGTTCCTGTTTTTACAATAGCTTTCTGATAAATTGGTAATGTTAAATCATCTACAATAACACCTCTTGTAGTAGAAGCATGTACAAAAAAATCATCATTTAAATAAACGCCGACATGATCTACTTCATTGCCTCCAAAAGAGAAAAAAATTAAATCCCCTTCATGTAGGTTGTCTTTATTTTTTCGCTTAATGGTTTCAGCCTGGTCTTTCGACCTACGAGGCAAAGTTAAGCCATAAATTTCTCTTTCTAAAATCAAAGCGAAGCCTGAACAATCGATGCCCTGTTTATCCATTCCCCCTAACTTATACCTCACTCCTGTCCATGCCGTGATAAAACGATATAAGTCTTTACTTTTCAAATTAGCCATTACCTCAGCGGCCCTTGCAGCTTTAGTTGTAGAGACATTGGCCTTCCGCGTTCCACAGGCAGAAAGTAGAACAATAATAAATAAGCATAAAAGTTGCCTTTTCATGTTTCCTTAATCTCTATTTTATGTCTTAATCAATCGCTGTATCTCATCAAGCTTCAACAGTGCTTCTACCGGGGTTAATAAATTAACGTCAAGGTTGTTAAGCGTATCCCGTATCTTAACCAAAACTGGATCATCTACTGCAAACATTTGTAATTGGTAAGCTTGATTTTGAACCTTCTTGATACTATCCTTAATACTTTGTCCCTCAGTTCTATCAATTTCTAAGCGTTTCAGTATCTCATTTGCTCTATTAATCAATTTAGAAGGCATACCAGCCATTTTTGCAACATGGATACCAAAACTATGTTCGCTACCCCCCGGTACTAACTTACGTAAAAAAATAACCTTGTTCGACATCTCTTTAATGGTAACATTAAAATTTTTGATGCGGGCCATTGTATTTTCTAATTCATTAAGTTCATGATAATGGGTAGCAAATAAGGTTTTCGGTCGCGCAGTTGGATGTTCATGCAAGAATTCAGCAATTGCCCAAGCAATTGAAATTCCATCATAAGTACTTGTACCCCTACCAATTTCGTCTAATAAAATTAAGCTTCGATCAGAAATATTATTCAAAATACTTGCTGTTTCATTCATTTCTACCATAAAGGTACTTTCGCCGCTAGACAAATTATCTGAAGCACCTACCCTTGTAAAAATTTTATCAACGAGACCTATTTTGGCAGCCTTAGCAGGAACAAAGCAACCCATTTGCGCCATCAGTACAATTAAAGCAGTTTGCCTCAAAATAGCAGATTTACCCGACATATTCGGTCCTGTAATAATGATAATCTGTTGCGTATCGTTATCTAAAAAAACATCATTGGTAATATATTCGTCGCCTGTTGGTAGCTGTTTTTCGATTACAGGATGGCGCCCTCCTTTAATATCTAAGTCTTTTTTCGTATTTAATTCTGGTTTAACATAATGATTATTGATCGCCAGCTGCGCGAAACAAAGCAATACATCTAATTGCGCAATTAAATAAGCGTTAAGTTGAATAGGTTTAATATATTGAGCAACTTGATACATTAACTCGTTATATAAACGGACTTCAATAGCCTGAATCTTCTCTTCTGCACCTAAAATTTGTTCTTCGTACTCTTTTAACTCAGGTGTAATATAGCGTTCGGCATTGACCAAGGTTTGTTTTCTGATCCAAGTTTCTGGAACCTTATCTTTATGGGTATGGGTAACCTCTAAATAGTATCCAAAAACATTGTTAAAAGAAATTTTCAACGATGGAATACCTGTAATAGCTGCTTCTCTCTTCTGAATTTCAACAAGGTACTCTTTCCCGCCAAATGCAATTTTACGCAGTCTATCGAGGTCGTCATCAATTCCATCAGCAATCACATTTCCTTTGATCAATAAAGCTGGTGGATCTGGTTGTAGCTCTCTTTCCAGCTTCTCTCTGATGCTTAAACAAGGATTTAACTGATCAGCCAGCACAGCCAAAAAAGGGTCTTTCGTTAATTCTGCAACTTTTTTAACTTCTTCAATATGTGATAATGCACGTTTAAGCTGGCAAAGTTCGCGTGGCCCAGCCTTTTGCAAACCTACTTTTGAAATTAAGCGCTCTAAATCGCCAATTGGTTTAATATGACTTAAAAATTCTTGTAACAGCTCATCGTGCTTTATCAAAAACTCTACCATCCCCAATCTTTCTTGGATAGGTTTAAGTTCTTTCAGCGGCATAATAATCCACTTGTGCAACATCCTAGCTCCCATTGGAGTACTGGTTTGATCTAATACACTAAATAAAGTTACTGCATTATCATGAGCCGAGCTCACCAGCTCCAGGTTACGGATAGTAAAACGATCCAACCACATAAAGCGATCTTCTTCAATCCGTGAAATAGCAGTAATATGCTGTAAATTACGATGCTCTGTTTCTCCTAAATAATAAAGTACCACACCTGCAGCTACTACACCAGCCTGCAATTTGTCAACTCCAAAACCTTTTAATGAATTTACTTCAAAATGTTTGGTTAAAATCTCGGTTGAATAATCCGTAGTAAAAGCCCAATCATCGATATGAAAAGTATAAAATTTATCACCAAAAGTAGATAAAAACTCTTGTCGTTTGCTTTTCTGAAAAACAACCTCCGTAGGCCTAAAACCTTGTAAGAGTTTATCAATATATTCCGCATTCCCCTGCGCAACTAAAAATTCGCCAGTAGAAATATCACAAAACGAAACACCAATAGTTTGCTTATCAAAATAAACAGCAGCTAAATAATTGTTTGATTTTTGACTTAGAATATTATCATTATAGGCAACTCCAGGGGTAACCAATTCTGTTACGCCGCGTTTTACGATGTTCTTGGTGAGTTTAGGATCTTCTAATTGATCACAAATCGCAACCCTTTGTCCCGCTCTAACTAACTTCGACAGATAGTTTTCTAAAGAGTGGTGAGGAAACCCAGCTAGTTCTAATGCTCCATTTGGACCGGTTCCCCTTTTAGTTAAAACAATACCTAAAATCTGAGAAGTCTTGATCGCATCCTCACCAAATGTTTCATAAAAATCGCCGACTCTAAACAACAATAAGGCACCAGGATATTTCGTCTTAATGGTATTATATTGTTGCATTAACGGAGTTACTTTTTCTGTTGCTTTGGCCAAAATTTTATGCGATTACGTAAGCTGTAAATATACAATGTTGCATGGTAGTGATAAAGTTTTTGTGGAGAAATTAAAATATTGTGGAGAGGTTTATAGTTTACCGAATGATGTTTAGTAATTAGTTAAGCTATTAACTATTATTTCCGTAGCTTTGTCACTATAAAAACAATTTAACCCATCTCTCCTCTACAAGGATTTTATTTAGCTCGATTTTAGGATTTAACTAAATCAAAACCATAATTGGTTTTATAAAAGGCCCTTTTATTATCATTATTATGAACGCAAAAAATACTGCCTATGAAATCGGGCTCTTCTTATTCCAATTAAATAACTCAGCAAACGAAAGTGGTTTCAACACCAAAGAAACCTGGGAAATTAAAATAACTGACGAAGAAGAAATGAAAACAATTGTTAAAAATTTCAAACCAGCAGTTGCTAGTCAGATCCCTACAAAAATAATGGTTGAAGTATATAATGCGGTTAAAACAAAATTGAACCAGCCCGAAGACTTGGAAATAGCCAAATTAGATGATAAAAGTATTGCTAAATTGGGACTTAATTATATTGTAGCTTATAATCTAAACAGGCCGATAAGATAAACCTTCCAACTCTTCAATATATTTTAAAAATAAGGTTAATGCCTTTTTCTTGTCAGCGGTTAGTTCGAAATCAAGTTTATGAAGTAAATAATCTGCTAGATCAAAATTAGGAATAGCTGGAAGTTCCTCTAAAAGCTCTTTACGATGCGCTAAACCAAATTTTAGTGCATCGTTAAAATCGTTGATAAATGATAGCGAAATAGGTTTGTTTGCAACCCAAGCAGCATACACAAAAGGCAAACCCGTAAATTTCATCCACTCCTCACCCATATCATAAGCATAATTAAATGCTGCTTTTTGTTCAAAAGTACGGTCGCCAATTAACACTATAGCATCACATTGGGCTTCTTGATCTGTTATAAAAGTAACAGGTACTTTAAAATGGAACTTTAGTAATACTTCAGCTAATTTATTGGAGGTGCGTGATTGGGAGTCAAGCTTCACTGTTTTTATTTCAGCAATTGGAACATCTGATAAAATAAATACGGAATTAACCGCACCAACAGAACCGATGCAATAGTTACTAATTATATTTGCTTGATGAACAAAAGGAATTACAGCCACTGGAATTAAACCAATATCTACTTGGTTATTAATTAATTTTGCTGCACAATCTGAAGGAATATCTAAAGCTAAAGATAGCTGATTTAAAACCTCAGATTTTTCAATTCCATATATAAAGGGTTTTGTATTGGTATAGGCAACAGCCGAAATTTTAATCTTGTTCAATGTATTTTTCTTTTAGTATTGAGACGCTTGAAATAGCATCCTAGCATTTATTTCAAATGTGCTGTATTATTAAATTCAAGCACTTCAAATCTATTTTCCGCGTAGCTTAACCTGTAAAGTGTTGTATTTTGATGTGGAAAATCACCCATTTCAGACATGGGCTTACCAAGCAAATGGCATAGCAATAAACGCATCGCTCTTCCATGCATGCAAACTAATACACAATTCGCATCTACGTTGTTTTTTATTGTTTCAACCGCTTTAGTTAAACGAAAAAGCACTTCATTCGGACTTTCACCACCCTCAAATTTGGCTTCATAGTTACCACCTTGCCATTGTTCAACAATTTCCTTAAAAGCATGTCTTGCTTCCTCAGTATTAGGCTTCCCTTCCCAGCTTCCCCAGGCTAACTCATCGAGGCCTTCCAGTTGTTCCCACGGTAAGTCCAGATCAATAAATTGCTGTACAGTCTGATGGGTTCGTTTAAGCTTTGAAGTATAGATATAATCGAATGGAATATCTTTATAAAAGGCAAAAAATGCGTTTGCTTGTTCTCTACCAGTCTCATTTAAGTCAGTATTTACACCTCTACCCTGTACAATTCCTAACCGATTTAATTCAGTTTCTCCATGACGGATAATATAAAGTTCTTTCATACTATCCTAGTTTATAACGGGTAATTTATAGTACTGTGGCTTGACTTCATCTTCAAAAATTACATCACTATAATCAGTAACCACATGATAAAGGGTATCCCTTTCAATAGGTTTACGACCCACTTGTTTAATTAAATTTACCAATTCTTGAGTGCTCATCGCCGGATTTTGTTCTTCTGCTCCAGCCATTGAATAAATTTTGGTGGTATCATCTAAAGTTCCGTCAATGTCGTCAACTCCAAAGTTTAAGGACATTTGAGCTGTCTCTCTACTGATCATAGCCCAGTAAGCTTTAATATGGTCGAAATTATCCAAATAAATGCGGCTAATTGCATAGTTTCTTAGATCCTCAATAACCGAAACTTCCTCAACATGACTCATTTGATTGTGCTGATTTCTAAATTTCAACGGAATAAAAGTTTGAAAACCTCCTGTTTTATCTTGCAATTGGCGCAAGCGCTCCATGTGATCAATACGATGTTCAAATTTCTCTATGTGTCCATATAACATCGTTGCATTTGAGCGCATTCCTAATTTATGCCATTCTTCATGTATTGCAAGCCATTGATCGGCCGTACATTTATCTTTTGCTATTTGTTCTCTAATTTCTGGTGCGAAAATTTCTGCTCCACCCCCTGGAATAGACTCCAAACCTGCTTCTTTCATTAGTCTCATTCCTGTAGCGTAATCTATTTTCGCTTTTTTAAAGATATAATGATATTCTACTGGAGTTAATGCTTTTACATGTAATTCGGGGCGATGATTTTTGATGGCACTAAATAACGAGCTGTAGAATTCAACGTCGTATTGGGGCAAAACGCCACCAACAATGTGAACTTCCGTTACAGGTTCATGATCATATTTTTTTACGATAGCCAGCATCTCCTCCATTGTAAGAGCCCAACCTTCTTCCTTCTGCTTAATTAACCTCGAATAGGAGCAAAATTTACAGTCGTAAACACAAAGATTAGTGGGTTCTAAATGAAAGTTTCTATTAAAATAGGTACGATTCTCATGTTTGCTTTCTCTGATATAATTGGCCAGTATGCCTAAATACCCTAGTTCTGCATGTTCATATAAGTATACACCCTCATCAAAAGAAATCCGTTTACCATCTTTAACTTTTTGAGCTATCGTTAATAAAGGTTTCGGTAAGTTTGGGTTATTTAGAAGAATAGCTAATGATTGCACGTGGTTTTCCTTATTAATAAGGCAAAAGTACAATATTGCTGATACCGAACATCATTTTGTTGTAATTTTTAAAAGTCATTCGATGAAAAATATTCACCGAATGACAAATTCTTGATGTTACTTAGCTGCCTTAGTAAAGTTTAACACCACATAAGCCGAACCACTACCGTATTCAATCGGTGATTTGATTATCATGCTGCTATTATTTGCAGAGCTAAGCATTAAACGGTAACCGTCAGTAACGTTTTTAGGTTTTTCGCCTTCATTTATTTTTTTAAACTGAAATGTCTCGTCAGCAGTACTTACAGACCAAAAAATATTTTGAACTTTGGATGTGCATGAGGTACTCGTAGG